>JALQTQ010000235.1 GCA_023263995.1 Akkermansiaceae bacterium
GAAACTGCTACCCAAAAAGCAGCCTAAAACCCAGCCCTGCTGATCAGCCCGAGCATCAACAAAATCGAGAATTTACTGGCTACAAAAACGGGACCACTTCACACACTTGGCGATACCCGTAGTGGGTTCTCATGTGTTTCTCATTTTGGTTGAATTATACCGGAGAAGATCAATGGATCCCAGATTTGGATTATGTCTCTTTCGCAAAAGTGCTTTGTCTCCCTCCCGCTGCTTACCATTTCCGAGAGTGGAGCACAGGACGCCCTTCGATATCGTGGACAAATTTACGAAGAAGAAGATGGGCGGATGAAAGTTGAGTCCCACTACCTCGACTACCAACACACCTTTGATTTCGGCACAACCCTTGGTCTTCGGCTAGCCATTGACACGCTCAGTGGGCAAACTCCCACGGGAACTCACGCCAGCCTCAACGACAGCCGTTGGCTTTTTCAGACCATCGCAGACGAACGAAAAGTGCAGGTCCTATCTTTAGAACATGAAGTGGGAGACTATAGTCTCAGCTTTGAATACGCTCACAGCGAGGAAACCGACTACCTTTCAAATGCGCTCGCACTCAGCATCAGTCGAGAGCTTTTTGATAAGAACACCACTCTTTCTACTGGTCTCTCCTATGCTTTTGACCAGGTCATTAGCACTCCATTTACCACAATCACAAGCGATCAGGACAAGGATTCGCTCGATCTCTCTTTGGGAGTCTCACAACTTCTCGGTCCAAACACCGTGGTTGATCTGAATTTAGGTTACGGTAACAGCAAAGGATTCTTATCAGACCCCTACCGCAGGATTTCACAGACCAAGACCATTCTTGTCAACACTCCGGTGGGATCGTTCCCTGTTACTGATACATTCGATTATCCCGAAAACCGCCCGGACACGATTGACCGATGGGTTGCCAAAGCAAGTGCCAAACACTTTTTTGAACCGTTCGGGGGTGCCCTCCACGGTTCCTATCGCTTTTTCAGTAACAGCAATTCAATCACGGGCCACACCTTCGAAATCAGATGGATTCAGGAGTTTGGCGACCAATTCAGCTTGAGTCCTTTCTTCCGATACTACCGTCAAACCGGAGCTGACTTTTATTATCCAGCCCTCACCGATACCGGAATCGACGGACATGGAAGAACCGATGGGAAAGGTCCCTACTATTCATCGGATTACCGACTCGCTGCGATGGACGCAATCACTTACGGTTTTCAACTGAGCTATTCTCCAATGGAAAACCTGAGTGTCGATTTCCAGCTTGAACGCTACGAGATGTCGGGACGCGACCGGTCGACTCCAGAGATCTTTTTCCCAACCGCAAACGTCGTTTCCTTGGGCTTCCAATGGAAATTCTGAATCCAACCAACTGAGAAAATGAAAAAACAGATAGCCTCCATCCTCCTCTTCATCTCATCGCTTGCTTTGAGTCATGGTCAAGCCACCAAGGGCACCCCTTTCCCTGATCCAACGGCCTTTGGAGTGACCGGAGCCCTCCCTGCCACAAAAGGGAAAGTCGTTCTCTATGATTTCTGGGCATCATGGTGCGGCCCCTGTCGTCAAGCCTTTCCGAGCTACGAAACCCTCTACCAGAAATATAAAGATCGGGGGTTTCTGGTGATCGGGGTGGGTACCGACAAAAAGCCCGCCGATTCCGCGAAGTTCTTGGAAGGCCTAAAAACGACTTTCCCGGTAATCTTGGATCATTCCCAAAAGCTCGTGGCCAGAGTGCAACCGAAGGCAATGCCAACCGCCTATCTGGTAGGCAAAAATGGCGTCATCATGGATGTTCACACTGGATTCCGAGGAAAGAAAACAATCGAAGCACTCGAAGCACAGCTCGAGGCTGCCCTGAAATAAGATCATGAAATATTTGCTTTTCCTCCCTCTTCTGATCGCGATCCCATCGTGCGCCAAGGTCTCGCCTTGGGAGCGTGGAAATCTTTCAAAAAAGTCGATGTCTCCGGATCGTGACCCTTTGGGGGATTCGATGTCTGATCACATGTACTTTTCCCGGGAAGCCTCTCTCGGCGGGAGTGGAGTGGGAGGCGGAGGCTGCGGTTGCAACTAAGAAACCACAACCATAATCATGAAAATGAAAATATTCACTTCGAGATCCTTGCACGTCTTGGCTAGTGGCCTCTCTATGGTAGCGCAACGTCTGCCCTTCCTCAAGAATCTGACTCCTTTACTATCGACCGGCCCCGGGGGCTACTTTACGGCCCCAGTGGTGATTTCGTTCATCGGAATCGACCGGCTTTCCGGAGCATCGCCGACCGTTGCACCCACCGGCGGCTCTACCAACCCTGCAACCGCGAACGTCGGAGAGACTTTTGTCTGGCTCTTCAGAACAATCGGGGAAACCGCCAAGTCATACGATATCTCAACCCTCCCTCCAGGGCTGACCTACACTTTTGGATCACCCGTTAGTTCAATTACCGGCACTCCGACCAAAGGTGGAACCTTTGCGATTAACTTGGTCGGGTGGGAGGAAAGAAACCAGCGCGGCAATCATACGCCAACCTACACTCTCAATCTCACCGTGATTGAGCCCGCTACTCCGCTGGAAATCTGGACTGAGTCATTTTGGACCGGGGGTGATCTGGCAAATCCCGACATTTCAGGTCCCAACGCTGATCCTGACCAAGACGGCATCGAAAATCTTCTCGAATTCGTCTTCAACCTCGACCCAGCCAAAAAGGATGAATTACCAGGGATCTTCGGGACCGACCCGGTTGATCCATCAATGCTGACCTACACCCTCCCTTTCAACCCGGATGGTGGTGAGATGGTTCATTTCCAGGAGTCCTCCACCCTTCAGAACGGAGATTGGAGAGACCTCAATCCTGCGAATTCCGATGCCGTCATCACAACCTCGGCTAATTCGATTTCTCTCAAGATTCCGAAGGCCTCGGCACGCGAAAAAATGATCCGGGTCGTTGCGAGAATTCCCGGCTAGGAACCTATCAGGACCCGAGCATCGAGTGATGGATTCTAGAACTAAATAGCGTCTGCTCGGATCCCTGAAGGATGGCTTCGAGACCAATGGTCTGCTCGATCACTTTCATTCCATCGGTCATTCCCAGGATACAGGCACTCGTCGAAAAGAGCCCCGCCGTCAGACAGTCGTCTGCCAAGCAGGAAGCGGTAATGACTTCTGTCGTGGCGGGCCAGCCGCTTCTGGGGTCAATGATATGGCCGAACTTTTTTCCGCCAATCAACCGATAACGTCGTTCATTTCCAGAGGTCGCCAGGCCTTTTCCGCTGACCGCCAACCGGAATGAAGCGGCATCCTTCATTCGGGCGTCTTCGACACCCAGGACCCAAGCCGGGCCGTGCGGCGGTGTGCCAATCGCTGAAATATCACGACCCAAATCAACCAGACAGTCGTCGATCCTGAACTGCCTCGCAAACTCAACCAAACGATCCACCGCATATTCTTTTCCAAATCCTCCGATCTCCAAAGCCATCCCGGGCATCGGGAGGGAAATCTTACCCTTGCCCCACTCGACCAAAGGCCAGGAGACCAATTTTTTTGTCTTGCTGATGTCGAGATCACTTGGGAAGCGTCCTTTTTTTTCTGCCTGATCCCAAAGAGCGGTCAGCGGAAACGAGGTAGGGTCATGAAGTCCATCCGAAATTCGGTAGGCGTGATCACAGAGGCGCAGGATCTCCTCATCCTCCTCTGTGATTTCAACCGGACTCACTCCCGCCTTGGCATTGATCTGACAGAGCAAGCTATCAGGCTTAAATCTTGACCACTTCGCCTCGTATTCCCGCAACCAGCCCAAAGTCGCTTTACGAAATTCTTTGGCCACCTCCACCGAAGCGGCACGGAATTGAATCTCGCACACCGTTCCCAGCGCTTGAAATTTCAGGCGGAACAATCCTCGTCTCAAATTCTCGCTCATCGGGGAAAAAAAAGCGGCCTGCCTTCCGACAAGCCGCTCTTTAGGAAACGAAACAACAGAAAAACTAATTGACCCCCTTTTTGGACATTTTGGTGCCCTTGGTCGTTCCTTGGCGTGCCTTGAATCGGGGATTGGTCTTATTGATCACGTAAAGAGTCCCCTTACGCTTGACGACTTGGCAATCAGCGTGACGACGTTTGGCGGAAGCGAGAGAAGAGAGAACTTTCATGAAACTTGCGGCTGAGGGCCGAGAAGCTACCCACGCATTCCGCCCTGTAAAGCCCTTTCCTCACAAAATTTCGGGTGCAAGTCCTTCCTCCCCGTGTTTCACTCCGGCCGCATGTCGGAGTCCTATTTTCAAGAAGCGGCCCGCTCCCCCCAGACCCCGGAGGACCTCAGCCTACGCCCCCCCGGCTTCGAGGACTTCCATGGTCAGGAAAAGGTCACCGAGCGCCTCATGTTGATGGTGGCCGCCGCCCAGAAGCGTGAGGACGTCCTCGAACACGTTCTCCTCTCAGGCCCGCCTGGCCTTGGCAAGACCACCCTTGCCAACATCGTGGCCGCCGCAGTGGGGACCACTCTGCACACCACCTCAGGGCCCCAAATCGAAAAGGCCGGAGACCTCGCCGGTATCCTTACCAACCTCCAGCGGGGCGACCTCCTGTTTATCGACGAAATCCACCGCCTTCACCCTGCAATCGAGGAATACCTTTACCCTGCCATGGAGGACTTCCGGCTTGATATCATCATTGACTCCGGCCCGTCCGCCCGTTCGATCCAGCTCCAATTGCCGAAATTTACACTCGTCGGGGCCACCACCCGCTCGGGAATGCTAACCTCACCGCTCCGCTCCCGCTTCGGCCTCATCAATCGCCTCGACTACTACACCAAGGAACAACTCGCGTTCATCATCCGTCGTTCCGCCGAAATTCTCGGTCTCGAAATTACTGAAGAGGGGGCTCTCACCATTGCCTCTCGCTCTCGCGGCACTCCGCGGATTGCCAACAACCTCCTGCGCTGGGTCCGTGACTATGTCCAGATTCGGTCAGATGGCACCATCACCGGCTCGACCGCCGAAGCGGCCCTTGAGATGATTGAGATCGATGAGGATGGACTTGATGAAATGGACAAGCGCATCCTTGAGGCCATGATCTACAAGTTCGCTGGTGGGCCTGTGGGGCTGTCTTCCCTCGCGGTCGCGATCGGAGAGGACGCGTCCACCCTTGAGGAGGTCCACGAACCTTTCCTTATTATGCAAGGCTTGGTGAAACGCACCCCTCGGGGCCGCGTCGCCTTGCCCACCGCTTATGCCAAGATTGGGGCTACGCTCCCGCCGGAAACGGGAGGACAACAGAGCCTGCTCTGACCTGACAGCGGAGTCGCCTTTCAAGCCGGTGCGACCGCACATCCTTCCCATCTCGGACCTCAAAAGGGCGTCCGCTCCCCTGTAAGCCGGATTCTGTTCCACGTGGCCTGTCCACG
>JALQTQ010000236.1 GCA_023263995.1 Akkermansiaceae bacterium
TTCAGGCCTTCGGATGCCAAACGGCGATCGCCGTGGCCTCGATGGCAACCGAACTTTTGAAGGGCAAGACCACCGAGGAGGCCCGGGAATTGAAGGCCGAGGAACTCTCCGGAGACCTCGGCCCCCTTCCCCCGATGAAAATTCATTGTGGGCAACTGGTGGAACAGGCCCTCAAGAGCGCCCTGGACGGCAAGGAAGCTCCTTCCACACCGGCCACCGAAACTCTCGCCGGCACCCTCCAAAAACCAGCAGCCGGGACAATCAAGATCGTGCCACTCACCGAGAGCTAAGTCAGGCCCCTTTTCTCCCGAGGCGCGTCGTCAACCTCTCCCGAGAAACCAGAAATGAGTCGCGCCATGTCGACCTCGCCTTTCGGCGAACGCTAAAGCGCCAAACGAATTTCGTGAAATAATGCCGAGGGCCCAGCCATCTCCCGGCCATCCAGCATGGTGACTTGACGCACCCGACGGATCGCATTGGTCAACCAGACCTCCTCGGCCTCCTGCAACACCTCAACCGGCCACAGACCTTCCTCGACCTCGAGGCGGTCCATCACCTCGGCCCGCATCACTCCGGGCAGGCAGCCGCTTTGCAAGGCAGGAGTGAAAACCCGCCCGTCTTTCACGAAAAAAAGGTTGGAATAGCATCCCTCGCAGACTTCCCCCCGAGAGTTAGGTCGAATCACTTCGCCTACCCCAAAGCGGTCGAGGATCAATCGTGGTTCGGCATACGAGGTTCCCTTGATTCCCGCCAAGGGGCTCCGTTCGTTGACGGGAAAATCGCAAGTCACCACCTCCAACCCCGGAAGATCCTCGGGGAGTTCTTCCGCCGTGATCAGGATCTCCCGTCCCACCGTGAGACGCACCCGGGCGGCGGCTAGGCCATTGGCTTCGACCACCGCCACCACCCGCCTCTCTAACTCGTTCGCCGGCGGCAGGGACCAGCCCATCGCCTTCGCCGAAAACTGCAGCCGAGCCAGGTGACGCGCCCATAAACACACCCGCCCACCCTCAAAGCGCATGGTCTCAAAAACTCCCTCGCCCCGTAAGAAGAGAGGATCGGTCACCGGCAAGTCGACCATCCCCCCGGTCACCAACCGGCCATTCCACGAAACAGTCATCGACCTCATGTTTAGCGCCCCCCTTTCACCCCAACAAGCCTCGACCTTTTCAACCATCAGACCGGCCGCAAGGGAGCATTCAGTTCTCCGTAAAAGTCACGTCCGGAGATCGCCTGCAACATCTCCAGTTCGGACCGTAGGCATTCCCGGGCTACCACCCCGCCGTCCTCCTCCCGACCACACGGTGTGACGCTGGCAAAGCGCGCCCGGTCTTCGGTCGACGAGAGAATCGTCAGCACCACACGACCTTCCCGCCGCTCCAACACCAGAGGGTGCATCCAGCAGGAAACCGGCTTGTAATACCATGCCGACCTGCCTTCCTCGACCGACCGGAGTTGCCAGTGGCATCGATGTTCATCATCAAGAAACACGCAGCGAGTCCTCGGAAAATGGGCAGGAAAATCGTCGGCCAACTCCTCCGGGGCGGCCGCCCTCGTTCGGGTGCGCCATTTCCCGCTCCCGTCTTTTACCACGTCGCCACTCGCCGCTCCCAAAAACTCCGCCTCCTCATCCGAAAGAATCACGCCGTCGTGACAACACGTCGCACGACATCGGGCCAGACCACAGAGCTTCATCGGACGCTCAAAGGCGACATGATCGACGGCGGCCTCGTGAAGGAGGCGGGATAGCTCCTGAGCCGTCCGGTGAAAGTGCGTCACCGCAATGCCGGTCGATGCTGATCCGGCCATTTTCGGGATTAATGATCGCCCTCCGGTTTTCCCCCGTGATCCTTGCCCTCACCCCCGGCGTGGCCACCTTTGGGCTCATCATGCAGGAAGAGATTGATGGTATCCGTCGACTGCGGCTCTTTCCCTTTCTCGGCATCGGTGTGCCACTCGTGCCGCTCGCAAGAGACCAGACCGAAAACGAGCAAAGAGAAGAGAATCGAGAACTGCTTCATGTCGGGAGTTGGATAGGCGAGCCCCGGGCAAAAGGCAACCTCTCTTTCGCGCGCCAAATCAAATGATTTCACGATGATCCAGATAGGCATTGGCCAAGGCCACCGGGAAATCCCTCGCTGTTTCATCCAAAGTCACCACCCCATCGCCCCGCAATCCAGCCAGCACCCGCTCCCGCTCGGCGGCGTAATCCAGCGCCGAGAGGTACCCCAGGGCCTCATCGAAGGTTCCCGGCTGGCGTTCGATCATTTCCTCAATCCCCATCTCCCGCAGACTCGCGAGAACGACAACGTGCTCTCGGCGCAAACGACGCAGGGGTTGGCGCAATTCCGCTCCGTCTTCTCCCCGCAAGTTGGTGATCACGACCACCATCGAACGACGCTTCTGATGCCGCAACAAACGCTCGGCGGCCTCGCTGAAGTCACTGGGAAAGGGCGAAGTTTCGTAGTCGTAAAGATGATTGAGGACCGTCTTCATCGCGCTCACCCCCTTCACCGGCGGCAGCCACCGGTCGGTTCCCCCAAAACTCAAAATCCCGACCTGATCCCCTTGCCGCAAGGCAATGTAGGAAATCAAGAGCATGGCATTCAGGCAGTGTTCAAATTGGCTGACCTCTCCGTCGATCGCCCGCATACGCCTCCCGCAATCGAGCATAAGAATGACCGACTGGTCGAGTTGCTCCTCAAAATCCCGGCTGATCAGGGTCTGCCGCTTGGAACTCGCCTTCCAATCGACCTGCGAGAGGGAATCCCCCATCTGGTAGTCCCGCAATTGATGAAAATCGCGGCTCAGACCGGTCCGATTCTTACGCACAATTCCGGTTTGCTCCTGTCGATGAGCCATTGCCATCAAGGCATAGCCCAGCACCGGTTGATAATTCGGATATACCCGCACCATTTCCTCCCCACCCCGTAAATGGAGACGCTTCCACAGCCCCGCCAACGAAGTCAGCAAAAGATGGGTCTTGCCGAACCACGCCTCTCCCCGCTGGTTCAGGGCCACCAAATAGTTGAGGTCAAGGGATCCCCGGCCCCTGAGCCGACCGCTCCACGGGAAAGCCTCACATTCCGCATGTTCCGGGATGCCGTCAAAAACCGCGATCACGATCGGCCTTTTCCCGTCATTGACCAATCGGAGAGCTACCTCGGCAGCCACCCCGATGGCCACCCGCCCGGGCATCCGTCGCTCGATTCGCGGGGGACGCTGCAACCGGACCAGGAGCAAATCGAGAGCCGCCACCCCGAGAATAGCCCAGCCGAAAATCGACCACCACGGGCTGAACACCGGTGACCAAGAAGCGGCCAAACCGACCAGAGCCCAGGCCAGCAAAAGGGCTACCAAACGAGCTGTCGGTCGTATCGGCATGAACCAAAACTACACCCTCGGAGCCTCCACCGACGCCAGGGCCACGGAAAGAAGCTCATCGACATTCTGCCCGCTGATCGCAACCTCCGGAGCGACCTGCACCCGATGACGAAAAACCGGAAGGGAGGCTCGCTTGATGTCGTCGGGCATGACGTAATCCCGTCCCGCCATGATCGCGTAGGCCTTGGCCACCTGCACGAGGCTGATAGCCCCGCGTGTTCCTGCTCCCAGGCTCAGGCCATGAGCCTCACGGGTATGACGAGTCAGCCGCAGGGCATAGTCGATCACCTCAGGCACCACCTTGATCATCGCGGTCAGCCCTTGCGCTTCGATGATCGTGGTCGGATCACAAAGACGGGAAACACGGCGTGGATCAAGCCCGGTGGCCCCCGGCCCCGAAGTCGCACCCGCCACCACTTGCAATTCCTCGGCCATCGATGGGTAATCGACCACCACCTTCATCAGGAAACGGTCCAGTTGGGCTTCCGGCAAAGGGTAGGTCCCTTCTTGCTCGATGGGATTCTGGGTCGCAAAAACCATGAAAGGCGGGGTCACCGGCAGCGAGTGACCATCGATCGTCACTTGCTCCTCCTGCATGACCTCCAACAAAGCCGCCTGCGTTTTAGCAGGTGCCCGGTTGATTTCATCCGCCAAGAGCAGATTGGTGAAAACCGGGCCCTTCCGCGTTTGGAAGGTCTGAGTTTTCATGTCAAACAAGGTGAAACCGGTGATATCTGAGGGCATCATGTCCGGAGTGAACTGAAGACGCCCAAAGTCCCCGCCGAAGGTGTTGGCGAGAGCCAGGACCATGTGGGTTTTCCCGAGCCCCGGCTTTCCCTCCAGCAAGACATGTCCGCCAGCCAGCAAGGCCGCGATCATTTGATCAAGCGTTTCATCCTGACCGAAAACCACCTTCTTGATCTCGGCCCGCAACGCCGCCGTCAATTCCCGAACCCGCTCGGCCGCCGAGGAGGCCGGAAGCATCTCCGAAACCCCGTCTGCTCCGGCCTCCAGCGCGGGCTGCATCATGTCATCGTGTTCTGTCATCTTTTTAAAAGTCGCTGAAGTTTCTTCACCAATTTCAAGGTTTGCCCGTGATCGCTGGGCTCCATCGTGAGGGCTTCCCTGACCTCCTCGCAAGTCATCCCGGACTGCTCGGCAAGCCGGGCGTATGAGGTCTCACCCCCACCTCCGTTTTCATGCACGATCCGCTCCCGGAGCGGTCCGATCAGAGAGGCCAGCGATCCTGTGCGCCACAGGAAGCGAGCGGCGGCGGTGAGAGATTCTCCATACTTGACGGGCTTGACATCGCGGTCGCGCAACACCGGGCCAAACCGCGGAATCCTCATCCAAAGCCAAGCTCCAAGTGCCCCCAGCCCCGCCATCACCACCATCCGACCTTTCTCCCACAGCAGACCGAAGAACGAAGTCGAGGTACCATAAAGAAAGACCAACTTCCCTCTTCCCTGCTTTTCGGCAAGAAATTCCAGAAAACGGGCATGATCCGCTCGCGCCAGGTACGGGCTGCGTAAGGGGCGGGCATGGGCCAAAAAGATGATCTCGCCCTCCCCGTATCCACACCCCACCATCCGCGACCCTCCCGCCATTTCGGGAATCCAATTCCAGCCACTCTCAATGGTCAAAACCACATTTCCCTCAAACTCCAAGGCCATCTCCCCAAAATCCCCCCCGGTTCTCGCCACTTCCCAGCTCCGGCTCAAGGGGCCAACTTGTTCCACCGCCTCCACTTCGAAATCCGGTTCGTCCCGATAGGAGACCCTCACTCCGAATCGTTCGTATAGCTCATCCAGCCCCGCGTAATCGCCTTCCTCTGCCACCTGTCCACTTGAGGAATCGGTAAAATCGTTTCGCTCCGGCTCTCCACCCGAAATGGTCAAAACAAGGGTTCCCCCATCCGAAATCCATTCCAGCACGCGCTTGGCCATGCCTTTGG
>JALQTQ010000237.1 GCA_023263995.1 Akkermansiaceae bacterium
CTTTCGCGGATGAAGTCTCTCTTTTCCTCACTCATCTGATCTTAGATTTTGGCCAGTTCCCGCAGCAGGATGCGGCTCATTTCGATGCCCCTCTCGAAGTTTTCCACCGGAAAGTTCTCGTTGGGAGCATGAATCTGGCAATCGGGATGGGACAAGCCGAGCATCAGGCTGTCGGCCCCCAGAATTTCCTTCATATCCTGAATGATCGGGATGCTCCCCCCTTCCCGAATGAGGACAGGCGGGCGTCCGAAACTTTTCTCGAGGGCAATCTGCGCGGCCTTGCCGAAGGGTGAGTGCGGATCAGTGTGGTAAGCCTTGCCCGAATGACCCCTCTTGATTTCCAAGGTCACTCCCGGCGGGGTGTGCTTGCGAAGGTGGTCCTCGACTCGTTGCTGGATGGAGGCCGGGTCTTGCCCCGGCACGAGGCGACAGGAAAGCTTGAACATGGCCTGAGCCGGAATGACGGTCTTGGAGCCCTCCCCTTGGTAGCCGCCGCCCATGCCGTTGACCTCGACCGTCGGGCGGGCCCAGATGCGCTCGGCCATGCTGTAACCCGGTTCACCGTGGGGTGACGGGGACCCGATGGTCTTGAGAAAATCCTCGTCGGTCGCCCCGGGCACGGAGGCCCACATTTCCCGCTCCCAATCTTGGAGCGGCACGACCTCATCGTAGAAGCCCTCGACCGCAATCAGACCGTCATCGTGGTGAAGGCTGGCAACCATGCGGGCCGCCGCTGTTGCTGGATTGGCCACGCAGCCGCCATAAACCCCGGAATGCAGATCTCCCTTCGGGCCTCGCAGCATGACCTCAAGACAGGTGATACCCCGCAAACCATAACCCAAGGTGGGAACACCAGGGGCGACCATCCCGGTATCGGAAACGGCAATGATGTCACAGGCCAATTCCTCGCGGTGTTCGCAGAGGAAAGGGACAAGATTGGGCGATCCAATCTCCTCCTCACCCTCAATCAGAAAAATGACATTGACCGGCAGATCACCCTCTTCCCGGATTGTTTTTTCCGCTCCGAGCATATGGACAAAGTGTTGCCCTTTATTGTCGGCTCCTCCTCGCCCCCAGATTTTGCCCTCGCGAATCTCCGGTTCGAATGGAGGCGATTCCCAGAGCTCCAGGGGATCGACGGGTTGGACGTCGTAGTGACCATAGACCAGAACCGTTTTCCGTCCTTCCACCAGCCTATTGCGGGCCACCACCACCGGGTTTCCGGGAGTTTCATAGAGGTGGGCGGTCAGGCCCATCGACTCGAACTGCCCCATCAACCACTCGGCATTTTGGCGAACGTCATCGATGTGACGAGAATCCGTTGAGATACTTGGAAAGCGAAGATGTTGGAAGAGGCGCTCAAGCTCCGGGCTCATGTCAGAGGGATGGGGCTGGGGGCCTGAACTCGCAAGTCACAAATCTACTCAGGCGATGATTCTTTCTCCTGCGGCGGCGGAGTCAGCCCGATTTTGACGCGCTCCTCCCCGATCGCGGCCAAGGCATCAAAAACCGCCATCAGCACCAGAAAAAGACACATTGCCCCAAGAAACCCCCAGTAAAGCAACATCCGCCAAATACCCTTCAGCAACCAGTCATCAATGACCCAGTTGCCGAAGGAAAAGTAAACGAGGATGAAAACGAGGAAGCCGCTGATGAAGCACCGTCTTCTGCTGCGGTCCGCCAGCGTGACGGTTGCGATTGCCACCGACATCTGCCACCATGCGGATTGTTTCATGAGCAGAAGGTAACGAATCTCCGTTGCCAAGGCAATGCGATCATGCAGACTCTCCGGCCTGCCTGATGACCATCCTCCTTGTCCACTACCATCTTCGTGCTGGAGGAGTCACCCGCGTCGTGCAGGTCCAGGCAAGTGCGCTCCGACAACTCGGGCACGACGTGATCATCGCCTCAAGCGGCCCGGTCGATGGCTGGGATTTCCCCACCTTGGTGGTTCCGGAGCTCGATTACCGCACCTCCGGGGGTGTCCCCATTGATCCCCTGTTGGCCGCCGCGGCCGACCTCTGGATCATCCACAATCCCACCCTCGGCTTGAATGCGGGCTATCCCGACCTCATCCGCGCAGCCGCCGAACGAGAAATCCCGCTCATTCTACAGATCCATGACTTCGTGGAAGACGGAAGGCCCGACAACTACCAGCTCGTGCGGGGGCGTCACGATCTCTATCCCAACGCTCCGCACGTCCATTATGCCACCATCAATCGACGCGACCTCGGGATCCTCCATCGGGCCGGGCTTCCGCCCTCGCGTTGCCACTACCTTCCTAATTCCATCGATCCTCCGCACATCCGCTCCACAGGGCACCAAGAGCCCGTGGTCTTTTACCCGGTGCGCGGCATCCGCCGCAAAAACCTCGGCGAGCTTTGCCTCCTCGCCGCCCACGCCCCCGAAAAAACGACCTTTGCGGTGGCCCTGCGGTCAAGCTCCGAAGAACCCGCTTTCATTCACGACGACTGGGTCGAATTCGCGGCCCATCAAGGACTTCCGGTAACCTTCGACGTGGTGGGCCCAGACCCGGATTCCTTCGAGACCTGGCTTGCGCGCGCCAGCCACTTCATCACCACCTCGATCTCGGAAGGCTTCGGGCTCACCTTTCTGGACCCCGCCTTTCTCGGCAAACCCCTCATCGGACGCGACCTCCCCGAAATCACCCGGGACTTCTCGCCAGCCGGCACGTTGTATCAATCGCTTCCAGTTCCCCTCGAGCACCTCCCGGGCCTGAAGGACACTTACACCGCCCGGTTGGCAGCCGCGATGTCGGCTTACGGCCGTAAACTCAACGAAGAAGAACTTGAAATGGCATGGGGCCAATTCACTTCGTCCGGCACCGTGGATTTCGGCAACCTCCCGGAAGAAAGGCAGCGCGAGGTCATTCGGTCCACCCGTTTTCCCGAGCTTGCGCAATGGCTCGCAACGGCCCTGGCGACCCCACTGCAAAGCTTCGACACTACCCCATGGACCCTCGCAAGCTACGCGGAACGCCTCCAGTCTCTCCTCCTCGCCCCCGAGCCACCGGGTCCCCTGACCTGGATCGATCCCCACAAGATTCTCACCCAATTTCTCGCCCCCCGGCGCTTCCATTTCCTGCGATCACCCATCACTGGGCAAGAAAGGTAACGATCAACTGCTGAGAGGGGGGACATCGTTGGCCAGAATGGACAGGATTCGTTCCGCAGGATGGTCGGAGGAAACTGAAATGAGCCCCTCCCCCATCCCACTCCGAAAGCACAAGAAGTCTGGGACCTTCGATCATGGCCCCGATCCTCATCCCGGAGGCGATGAGATCTCAAATCGACTTCGGGAACGCCAGGGATCCTGAGTCGGTGTCTTTCCAGCCATGAACAGCTGGCGGACACAAGCCCGAAAACTGTCTTTGTCATGGCCACCCACCTGAAATCCCTAGTTTCATTTTGACTAATCAAAATGACGTGACATATCGGGTCCATGAAGATGTTTCTTGTTTGGGCGATGAGCCTTGGTTTCGTCGCTTGCACGGAAAAAAGGGCCGATCAGACCGACGGCTCGGTTGTGGCTTCGGTTGGGATGATTGCCGACGTCGTGCGGGAGATTGCCGCGGGTGATCTCGCAGTGGTCAGTTTGATTGGAGAAGGAATTGACCCCCACACTTTCCAGCCCGGAAAGTCCGATGTTGAAAAGATCCAGAAGGCCGGTCTCGTGCTCTACCACGGCCTTTATCTTGAAGGAAAGATGGGCTCCGTCTTTGAAAACCGGCGGGACAGGGGCCATCGCATCGCGGCGGTGGCCGAAGGCCTCGAGGAGGTCTCCTTGATTGGCGGGGAGAGCCACCCCGACCCGCACTTGTGGATGGACGTCGCGCTCTGGTCAAAGGTGGCGGCGGGCATCGCGGTCGAGCTCGCAGCCTTTGCTCCCGACAAGGCCGCGGCCTTTCAGGACCGGCTGGAACGGTATCAGGAAAAGCTCGCCACCCTCGATCAATATGCTCGGGTGGCCATGGCGAGCATCCCCGAAGAGCGACGGATCCTCGTGACGGCGCATGACGCCTTTTCCTATCTTGGTCGAGCTTACGGCATCGAGGTCCGGGGAATTCAGGGAATCTCCACCGAGTCCGAAGCGGGAACCAAGGACATCAACGACCTCGTCAACCTGCTCGTGACCCGAAAAGTTCCCGCCATCTTTGTTGAATCATCTGTGTCGGACAAGTCGGTGCGGGCGGTGATCGAGGGCGCGGCCCAACAAGGGCACACCGTCACCATCGGGGGCAAACTTTACTCCGATGCCATGGGCAATCCCGGAACTTACGAAGGCACTTATATCGGAATGATTGACCACAACGTCACCACCATTGTGCGGGCCCTCGGCGGGGAGGCTCCGGCCACCGGCTTCCAAGACAAACTCAATCGATGAACCCCCACCGCCCGGAACATCCGCCCGAGTATCCCCTGGCGGTTCATGACCTCACGGTGGCCTACCATCGCAAGCCGGTGCTCTGGGACGTCGAACTCAACATTCCCGAAGGATCGCTCACCGGCATTGTGGGACCAAACGGGGCCGGGAAATCGACCCTCCTCAAGGCCTGCCTCGACCTCATCCCGGTGACCTCCGGCGAAACCCTCGTTTACGGAAAACCTTACCGGGAACAACGTGACCTCATCGCTTACGTCCCCCAACGCGAAAGTGTCGACTGGGACTTCCCGGTGAGTGCGCTCGACGTGGTGTCAATGGGCACCTACCGCAAGCTCGGGTGGTTCAGGCGAGTGGGAAAAGCACAAAAAAAGCAGGCCCTGGAAGCACTCGAGCAAGTGGGTATTGCTCATCTCGCCGAGCGACAGATCTCACAACTTTCCGGCGGGCAACAACAACGGGTCTTCCTCGCTCGGGCCCTTGTGCAGGATGCCGTGATCTACCTGATGGACGAGCCCTTCGCCGCCGTCGATGCCGCCACCGAACAGGCCATCATCGAGCTCCTGCAGAACCTCAAGGCCCGGGGTCGCACAATCCTCTGTGTCCATCACGACCTCGCCACGGTTTCCCGGTATTTCGACCATCTCGTCCTGCTCAACATGCGGGTGGTGGCCAGCGGTCCTACCACCGAGATCTTCACCCGCGAAAACCTGCAAAAGACCTACGGCGGCAAACTCAACGTGCTCGATGACATCGCACAGGCACTCAAGAACGTCGGCCGCACCCACTCGTCATGACCTGGGAACTTCTTCGCGAAACCCTGCTCCTCGAGTATCACAATACCCGGCTACCCGTTCTCGGGGTCAGCTTTTTGGGAGCCACCGCGGGCCTCGTCGGGTCTTTTCTCCTCCTCC
>JALQTQ010000238.1 GCA_023263995.1 Akkermansiaceae bacterium
CTGTGTCCGTCATCCTTGCCTTCACCATTACTTATAATCTCGCTGCCATTTCAGCCTGCGTGCTCGGGCACATGACACCCTTGGCCGCTGCCATCCTCATGCCCCTCAGCTCCATCGCAAGCTTGCTCATCGCCCGGAGAAGCCTCCGAAAACGAGGCAAAACATTCTTCCCGTCCCCGACCCGGTTGATCCCCGCACTGGATCTTACTGGCGAAAGGTCGAATCAGCAGAAGACCTCCTCATGCTGATCAACAATTTTGAGAAGAAAGATCGCCGAGATAATTTCTAACCATTCTTGATCTATCAACGAAAAGATTTACGCTCCGACGGAGGTCGCGGAATGGCAGGGCAAATTTTTCCAAACTTCGAAAAACTGATCTTCGAGCGTCTCCAAAGCTCTGATGAGTTCACCACTTATCACGAGGCCTTCCGCCTCGCCACCGGTCTCCCCCTCCGCTTCTTGAGTCGCGACGAGGAATGGTGCATCACTGGCCACAGCGAAAATCAGAGCCCCTTTTGTGAAATCATCAACAAGTGCGACGCTCCCTGTGCCGAGTGTGTCCATACCAACCGCAAGTTGATCGAGGAAGTCGAAGTCGACGGTCCCCACACCTGCGGGTGCTTTTCCGGTCTCTGTGCCAGTGCCGTCCCGGTGAGGCTGGGTTGCACCACCATCGGATTCCTCAAGACCGGCCAAGTCTTTCGACGCCAACCAACCGAAGCGGACTTCGAAAAGGTGGTTTCTCGGCTGATCGAGCAAGGCTTCGACCCCGAAATGAAGGAGCTCCTGCACGAGGCTTACTTCAAGACCAAGACGATCGATCCGCGGCGCTATGATAGCATGATCCTGCTGCTGGAAACCTTCGCCGACCAGCTCTCCCGTCACGCCGACAACCTCGTCGTCATCATGGACGGCAGCGAACCCGAAGCGATCGCCCGAGCCCGCCGCCTCATCCACGCCAAACTCGATCAACCGATCAGTTTGGGAGAACTCGCCCGCACCGCTGGACTGAGCGAGAGCCATTTCTGTCGCACCTTCAAAGATGTCACCAAACTGACGGTGACCGACTATGTCACCCGAGCGCGCATTGCCGCCGCCCGAAAGGAATTACTGCGACCGGCGGCCCGGGTTTCCGACATTGCTTTCATGGTGGGCTTCCAGTCGCTCTCCCAATTTAATCGCTCCTTTGCCAGGGTGGTCGGGTGCTCTCCGACCAAATTCCGCGAGGCCGAGCTGGCAAAAGCCCAGAAAAGCCGGTAGCTTGCAGGCAGTTTTTCATGGAACGACGCGATCTTCTTAAAGCCATGTCCGCCACCCTCAGTGGCACCTTGGCCCTGCCCGATGGTATCTTCGCCCGCCTTGCCGAGCCCTTTGATCCGAAAGACCTCAATTTCTTCCGCCCCCGTGAACGCGCTCAGGTCGCCATGATCGCCGAGGCCATCATTCCTCGCACCGACACCCCGGGTGCGGTGGATGCCGGAGTGCCAGGATGGATCGAAATCATCGTGCAAGACTGCCTTCCTCCCGAAGATCAAGAGGTCATCTTGGAAGGCCTCGCCGACCTGATGCGACGCTGCCAGCAGCAATACGGCACCGACCTCGGTCAACTCTCGCCGGAACAACAGGTCGCTTTTCTGACGAAGATGCACGAGGACACTCTGGCGGAAAAACAAGAAGCCCGAAGGGCCGGGCAGAACCCCCGCCGGACCTTCCTCGAACAGTTCAAAGATCTTACCAAGTTCTGTTATGCCAGCTCCGAGGTCGGAGCCACCGAAGCCTTCGAGTTCATATACGTTCCGGGCCAGTGGATCCCCTCCATGCCCCTCAAGGAGGGGCAGAAAGCCTGGGCCCTCTAGTTTCCCTCTCCTCATGAGCAACCTTTCAAAAGGCAAAGCCTCCCACACTTTTGATGCCATTGTCGTCGGGTCCGGGATGTCGGGTGGTTGGGCTGCCAAAGAGCTGACCGAAAAGGGACTCAAGACGCTCGTGCTGGAACGCGGCCATGACCTGAAGCACATCGTCGATTATAAGACCACCAATTCCCCGCCGTGGATGCTGAACTGGCTCAACAAGACGCCCCTCGAGACCAAACGGCAACAGCCCAAGCAATCGACCGTCTGGGCCGCCTCGCGCCCCAGTTCCTCCTACCTTTTTGTCGACGATCTCGACCATCCCTACGAGGAAAAGCAACGCTTTGACTGGATCCGGGGCTACCACACCGGCGGCCGCTCAGTGATGTGGGGGCGCCAGTCTTACCGCCTCAGCCCCATGGACTTTGAGGCCAACGCCCGCGACGGAGTTGGTATCCCCTGGCCCATCAGCTACGACGAGTTGGCCCCGTGGTATTCCTATGTCGAAAAATTCGCCGGCATCAGCGGTTCCAAGGAAGGCCTGCCCCAGTTGCCCGACAGCGAATTCCAGCCACCGATGGGCCTGACCCCACCCGAACTCGACCTCAAGGCCGCGATCGAAAAAAAGTGGCCGGGCCGCACCCTCATCCCGGGTCGAGTGGCGCACCTCACCGCCCCGACCGAGGAGCAATTGGCTCTGGGACGAGGCAGTTGCCAATACCGCAACATTTGCCGCCGCGGTTGTCCCTTCGGAGCCTACTTCAGCAGCCAGGCCGCCACCCTGAAGGCTGCCGAAAGGACGGGCCGCATGACCCTGCGTCCGCATTCCATCGTCCACTCCGTCATCTACGATGATGAGGTCGGCAAAGCGGTCGGGGTCCGACTCATCGACGAGGTCACATTCGAAACCACCGAGTATTTCGCCAAGATCATCTTCCTCAACGCGTCCACCATTGCCTCCACCGCCATCCTCATGAATTCCCGCTCGCAGCGTTTTCCCGCGGGCATGGACGAAAGCGGATCACTCGGGAGATACCTCATGGACCACCACCTCGGGGCTGGGGCCGGGGCCACCCTCAATACCCATCAGGACAAGATCCACTACGGTCGGCGCCCCACCGGGTTCTATATTCCCCGCTTCCGCAACGTCACCGAGAAGGCCTCCAACGGCTACCTTCGCGGCTTCGGCTACCAAGGCGGCGGGATGCGACGCGGCTGGACCCGCTCGATCGATGGCTTCGGAGCCGACTTCAAGAAGGAGCTCACCTCCTTCGGGCCGTGGTCCATTTCCATGGGCGGCTTCGGCGAAACTCTGCCCTACGCTGAAAATCGCATCACCTTGAGCAAGAACAAGACCGACAAGTGGGGGCTTCCCCTCGTGGTGGCAGATGCCGACTTCCGCGAGAACGAAATGAAGATGCGCGAGGACATGGCCAACGACGCCGGGGAAATGCTCGAGTCCATGGGACTCAAAAATGTCGGCACCTTCAATGGACGGCCCTGGATGGGGCGAGGGATTCACGAAATGGGCACGGCCCGCATGGGGCGTTCGCCGAAAGAGTCGGTCCTGAACAAATTCAACCAGGTCTGGGGTGCCCAAAACGTCTTTTGCACCGACGGCGCAGCCATGGTTTCCAGTGGTTGCCAGAACCCGTCCCTCACCTACATGGCCCTGACCGCTCGCGCCGCCAACCACGCAGTGAGCGAGTTGAAAAAAGGAAACCTCTGAACCACCGGACGGCAACCTCCTCGGCCGCTCATTCTTTCGTCCAGATTCGCGTATTGAGGTCGAGTTCGTCGACGATCATCAAGCAGCTCTTGAGCTCGCTCAGCAACTTGGCGGCCTGCTGACGATCTTCCACCGGTTTGTGCAGGTCGCCCTCAAACCAATCCTCCTTATTCGGGATGGCAAGACAAACCCGGGAATCACGGAACACCACCCGCAGGCCATTTCCCACCCGCTTCCCGAGCGCCACCAATTGCACCTGCATTGACGGCGTGAGAATATAGCGGGCCTCCACCGGATCCTCGCCCCGGACGACATACATTTGTTCAAATTCGGGGTTTTCCAGCTTCTGCAAGTTCCCGCCAAGTTTCTGCAATTTTTTCCCGATCCAGCCAAGATGACGCTCGGCCACGTCGGGCATGACACTGACCGGACTTCGGAAATGCTTGTGAAAATCCGCGATGAACAAGATCCCCTTGAAGATGGTGACGTAATAAGTCTCGGTGTTGCCTTTGGAGTTCCGACGGGTCCGCCGGTCCTCGGCATGCACCTCGGAAAACATGACCTCGGTCTCGCCGATGCGGCCATGAAAGAGGTCCTCACACGAGTAGCGATCCGGTCGACTGCTAAAGAGCCCCGATTGCGAGAATAGCTCCTCAGAAATGCCCCGGTCCGGCTCATAGTGCATACCGGGTTCAATCGCTCGCACCACGGCCGAGACAAAGCGCCTCTTGAACATCGCCTGATACCGGGCTGCTCCCTTCGCGAAGTAGACGTGATGCACGATGGCTCCACCGATCAGGGCCACCGGCAGCGCCGCCAACAGAGCAAAGAGATTCCCGACGGCTGCCAAGAACACCAACCCGACCAACAGAGCCCCCCCGAAAACAAACAACAGCTTCTGCGTTCCGGCCGCCCGCTCCGCCAACACTTGCTGCCTCAGCGCTTCCAACTCGCGGGCCTCCCCGGCCACCGCCTCAAGAGCCCGCTCAACATCCCAACGGCTCAAAGCGACACCTCCATATTTTCACGTTCATCACTGCGCACCTCAAACCAATCAGCCCGCTCAAACTTGAAGACTTTCGCGAAAAGAACACCCGGAAAGGCCTCTACCCCCTCGTTCCAATCCGTAACCGCCGCGTTGTAGGCTCTCCGCGAGGCACTGATCTGGCTCTCCACCTCACTAAGATTGCGCTGCAACAACAGGAACTGCTCATTCGATTTCAGATCGGGATAACTTTCGGCCACCGCCAGAAGACGTCCCGCCTGAGCCCCGATCTCTTCCTCGTAGGCAAATCGCTCCTTCGATCCCACCGGGGCATGACGGGCCGCGATGACCGCCTCCATGACCCCCCGCTCGTGCTTCGCAAAGGCCTTCACCGTCTCCACCAGATTCGGGATCAGGTCCCACCGCTTCTTGAGCTGCACATCAATCGAGGCAAAGGCATGACGCATGGCATTGCGACGCGAGATGAATCCATTGTAGTAAAAAATCACCACCAAGACGACAACGCCGAGGCCGATCAATAATCCCTTCATCGCTCTCAGCCTAAAAAAAGATCTCCCCGTGACCACTCCAAACAACCGTGAAAGTTATCCCCCGCCCGACGGTATCTCTATCTCTTGATCCATGAGCAAGTTTCGCAGACAACTCCTCGCCTTCCTCTCCCTC
>JALQTQ010000239.1 GCA_023263995.1 Akkermansiaceae bacterium
CGGTTTTGGCGGACTTGCGTTGGCCAGTCTGCTGGCCGAAGAAACCGGGGCCAAACTTTCGGGAAGCGAGGGTAAGGCGAAGAATGTCATCTTTCTCTACATGTCGGGCGGGGTTTCCCAAGTGGACACCTTCGATCCCAAGCCCCGATTGCGAGAGCTGCATGGGCAGGCCATGCCGGTCAAGGTCGAGCGCACCCAGTTCAATAACAACGGGAAGATCTTCGGTAGCCCCTTCGATTTCAAGGCTTGCGGCCAGAGTGGGCTTGAGATCAGCTCGATGTTTCCCGAGATTCGCCGACACTGTGCTGACGACCTCGCCGTGGTGCGATCGATGACCTCCAAGGTCAACGAGCACGCTCAGGGCAACTACGCCTTCCACACCGGCTTTCCCTTTATGGGACATCCCAGCGCGGGGGCGTGGGTCAGTTACGGGTTGGGGAGCGGCAACCGAAACCTGCCCTCCTTTGTTGTGCTCCAAAGCGGGAAGGCAGTGGCCCCGCACGGCGGGGTGGGGCTTTATGGAAACGGCTTTCTGCCGGGCCATCATCAGGCGTCCCTGATCAAGGCCGACGCGGCCGAGCCGATTCCGCACCTCATTCCTTTCGAAGCCCGGCATTTGCAGCGGAAACGACTCGATTACATCCGGTCGCTCGACGAACGTTTTTCGGCCCTGACGGAACAGGATCGCAAGGTTGAGGCGGCAGTGCGAAATTACGAAACGGCCTCCTTGATGCAAGCTGCCGTTCCCGAGGTCACCGATCTCTCGGGCGAGAGCGAGGCCACCAAGGAGAGTTATGGTCTGAACAGCTCCGATCCTAACACCGCGCATTACGCCCGGCAGGCCCTACTTGCGCGACGTTTGGTGGAAAAAGGCGTTCGCTTCGTTGAGTTGAGTTGCCTGAGCGCGGGGATCGGGGCCGGTGGTGGGGCCAACCCTTGGGACCAGCATGGCGCAATTGCCAAAGGGCACGGCGCGATGGCCCGGCAGGTTGATCAGCCGATCTCGGCCTTGCTCCGGGACCTTAAACAACGGGGACTTCTGGATGAAACGATCGTGATCTGGGCCGGCGAGTTTGGGCGAACTCCCTTTTCACAGGGAAGCGACGGACGAGATCACAATCCCTTCGGCTTTTCGATCTGGGTGGCCGGCGGCGGGTTCAAAGGGGGAACAGTGTATGGGGCAACCGATGAGTTCGGGTATCATGCCATTGAGAAAGCGACCACCGTCTACGATCTTTGGGCTACCGTGCTCCATCAATTGGGACTCGATCACGAGAAACTCACCTACCTCTATGCCGGGCGAAACGTCCGTCTCACCGACGTCCACGGGAATGTCTGGAAGGAGCTGGTGTGAGCCCGGTCCAAGTGGGGTAACATCTCTGCCGGCGAAAAGGCGGAAATTTTGCAAAAATGAAAATTTTGCCCTTCCGTCATTCCCTGGTTCGGGGTTTTGATTACGGCGTGCCACGTCGACGCCTCAGGGAATCACGTCATCCGGATTTTCCGGAGGCTCCCCCGCAGCGTGGATTTTTTGGTCGCTCGACGCTCGTGGTTTTTTGGGTGTTTGTCGTCGCAGCTTGTCTGGCGGTAGCCATTCCTGCCATTCCCCAGTATCATCTCCTCAAGTCGATCGAGGCGGAACTGGCAAATGTGCGCGACCAAGAGAAGGGCATGAAGGAGAAGAGTGAGCAGCTGCAAGCCGAGGCCAAGGCGCTCAAGGAAAACAAGCAGTATCTTGAGGCCCGCGCCCGCGATCCACTCCGCTATCAGCTCCAAGGAGAGTCGGTGATTCAACTGGAGGATTGAGTCATGGGGGCGACTCAGATCGTCATGGCATTGAATCCTCCATCGACTACGATTTCGGTTCCGGTGATGAATCCGCCAGCCCGGTTCGAGGCGAGAAGGAGAGTCGCCCCGATCAGTTCCTCCGGGCTTCCGAAGCGGGAGGCAGGGGTGTGACGCAAAATTTCCGCGACCCGTGATTCATCGAGCACCTTGCGGTTCTGCTCGGCGGGGAAAAAGCCGGGAACCAGCGTGTTGACCCGGATATCGCGGTCAGCCCACTCCCTCGCGAGGTTGCGAGTCAGGTTGTGCACCGCTGCTTTTGAGGCCGAGTAGGTGAAGACCCGCGAGAGCGGGTTGATCCCGGAGATCGAGCCCAGATTGATGATCGAGGCTTGGACATCGCGGCTGAGGAAATAATTTCCGAAAACTTGGCAAGCTCTCATCACTCCGATGAGGTTGACGTTGAGGATGTTCATTGCTTCCTCGTCGGTGATCTCGACGAAGGGGCTGGGGGAATTGATGCCGGCTCCGTTGATGAGAATGTCGATCTGGCCCGATTGCTCCACCACCGAGTTGAGGAGTTCATTGAGCGAGCTCCGGTCCGCAGCATCGGCATGGGCGAAGTAGCCGTCGCCCCCGGCCTCCCGGATGACCTCTAGGCGCTCGTTGGCTTTTTGTTCGTTGCGGCCAACCAAGACGATCTCGGCACCGGCCTGCGCCAAGCCGAGGGCCATGTGGGAGCAGAGTTCCCCGGTGCCACCGATAACCACTGCAGTTTTGCCTTCCAAACCGAACAAATCCCTCAAAAACGAAGCTGTTTTCATCGGGAGTAGCCTAGTCGGGAGCGGGTTGCCCGCAAGACCTCATCCAAGAATTTCGCGGCCCGACCGTTCCCGGGCACAAGGGCGGGGGCGCGGTCTCTGTCGCCTTCCGGATCGACCGGGCTGGAATTGGCGATGAAAGCAGGGAGATTCCGGAAAAACACCGACAATCTCGGAGTTTTCGGTGGCCATGGGAGGTGCAACGTTTAACGTCCCTTTGGCGATGAAGTGTGATTCGTGTCAGGACAAGGCCACGGTCTTTTACACCCAGGTGACCGGGGGGGAACTCAAGAAGTATTCCCTCTGTGAGGCCTGTGCCGAGTCTCAGGGCATCACCAGCCCTGAGGGACTCCTGATGCCCGCTGAGCTCTTCGGAGGGAAGCCTATGCCAGCCTCTCCTCTCGATCTCCTGCAAGCGGCCAAGCAAGCCTCCGAATGTCCGGCCTGCGGCTTCACCCTCGAAAACTTCCAGCGCGTGGGTCGTCTCGGTTGTCCGAAGTGCTACCAGACCTTTTCTCATGAAATTTCCCGACGTCTTCCGTCGCTGCACAAGGGGGTGACCCACACCGGGTATTTTCCCGAGGGACTCGTTCGATTGCACCAACTCAAATCCCGGCTCAAGGATCTGCACGCCCAACTCGACGAAGCCGTCGGCGAGGAACGCTACGAGGAAGCGGCGACCTTGCGGGATCAAATCAACGAATTGGAGGAACAGGAGAAAGGACTCGCAACGTCATGATGAGATTTGCCACTCTGCTGAAGCATCCTGCTGACTGGATGGCTGCCGCGGAAGGTGCGCCGTCGGTGGTCCTCACCAGTCGGGTGCGGTTGGCCCGCAATCTCGCCGAGGCTCCTTTTCCCGGGTGGGCCCGCAAGAAAGAACGGCAGGCTGTCCGTGAATCGTTGCAGGCCAAATTGGAGGCCCTTCCTGAAATGAAGGACGGGTTCTCGCATGAGCTTTCCGACCTTGATCCCCTCCAAAAGCAGGTTCTGGTGGAGCGCCACCTCATCAGCCGCGAGCAGGCCGCCCGCAACGAGGGGAGTGCTTCGGTGGTCAATCGGAAGCAAACGCTGAGCCTGATGGTCAACGAGGAGGACCACCTCCGCATCCAAGCGATCCGGCCCGCCTTGCAACTGCAAGAGGCATACGATCTGGCCCATCGCATCGATCAGAGCCTCGAACGTGAAGTCGATTTCGCGCTGGATTCCCGGCTTGGCTACCTCACGGCCTGTCCGACGAATCTCGGAACCGGGATGCGGGCTTCTGCCATGCTTCATCTGCCTGCCTTGGTTCTCAGCGACCAGATTGGGCCGGTTTTGAAGGGAATCGGGAAGCTGGGGCTGGCGGTGCGTGGACTCTACGGCGAAGGCACCGAATCCTTGGGCAACCTCTACCAAATTTCCAATCAGTCGACTCTCGGGGAAAGCGAGGAGGAAATCCTCGAGCGCCTCAGCCGCGTCATCGGGGATGTTGCCCGATACGAAGAGCAGGCCCGCCAAAAATTGTCCGCCGAGGATGAGGTCATGGTGCTGGACCGCATTGGCCGGGCCACCGGAACCCTCTCCTATGCGCACATCATCAGTTCGAAAGAGGCGCTGAACCATCTTTCCATGCTGCGCCTCGGTGCTGATCTCGGCATTCTTCCTGCTCCTTTGAAGGGGATCTGTGACCGATTGTTCATGGAGACTCAGCCGGCCCACCTTCAGTGGGCTGCCGGACGCAAGCTCGGGACCGATGCCCGCGATGTGCTCCGGGCCTCCATGATCCGTGATCATTTGCATTCAGCCCTCCCCCCTGCTATTGATCCCCTAGGAAAAGAAAGTTAACCGACACCCCGAACCCATCGCCATGAACAACTTCACTCCACGCGCTCAACAGGTGCTGGCCCTGGCCCGAAAAGAGGCCGACCGCTTCAACCACAATTACATCGGAACGGAGCACGTGCTTCTCGGTTTGATCAAGTTGGGGCAGGGCGTGGCAGTGAGCGTCCTGCAGCGCATGGGACTCGACCTGGAGTCGGTCCGCATGGAGGTCGAAAAGGAAGTCGGGACTGGTCCTGAATCGAAGTCTTCGAGCAACATTCCCTACACTCCCAGGGTGAAAAAAGTGCTCGCTCTGGCCAACAAGGAGGCCAAGCAACTCAACCATTCCTACGTCGGAACCGAGCACATCCTTCTCGGCCTCCTGCGGGAAGGCGAGGGGATGGCCGCTCGGGTCCTCACCAGCCTGAGCGTGGACCTGCAAACGACCCGGAACGAGGTGTTGGCGGAAATCGACCCCAACTTCACTGCGGACGATAATGATGATGATTTCGATTTCGATGAGGACGACGAAATGGAAACGGAAGGCGACGAGGGCGTGGACGGAAAGACCAAGACGCCCGCCCTCAAGGCTTTCGGTCGGGATCTTACCAAGCTGGCGCAGAATGGCGACCTCGATCCCGTCATCGGACGGGCTGCGGAAATCGAGCGGGTGATCCAGATTCTCTGCCGCCGCACCAAGAACAACCCGGTCCTCGTCGGCGAAGCCGGAGTTGGAAAGACTGCGATCGTGGAAGGCCTGGCCCAGGAGATTGCTGCCGGGGATGTCCCCGAAATCTTGCGCGACA
>JALQTQ010000023.1:0-8055 GCA_023263995.1 Akkermansiaceae bacterium
ACTTTGCCCACGAACTCCCCCGCATCCTCGATGAAAACGGAGCCGCCGATTCACGGGCCACCATCGGGTCAGCCCAGATCGTTCCCGGGGCCGCCAATACCGTGCCAGGAGAAGTCGAGTTCTCCCTGGACCTGCGTGACACCAGCGCGAACCAGATCGAAGAACTCAGCCGAGCCATCAGCCGAGCCCTGCACGCCATCGCGCGACGACGCGACCTCGTGGTCGATTTCGAATTGCAGAGCGAACTTGCCCCGGCCTCGTGTGATCCCGGAATCATCGGAGTCCTTGAGGACCGTGCGAAAGCCCTCGGCCTCCCCTACCTCAAAATGCCCAGCGGGGCGGCCCACGATGCCCAGATCATGTCCACCGTGACCCCCACCGCGATGATCTTCGTTCCCTCGAAGGACGGCGTGAGCCACACTCCGGCCGAATGGACCGACTGGTCTGATATTGAAAATGGAGCCAATCTTTTGCTCCACACCGTCCTGCACCTCGCCTCTTCCTGAATCAACCATCATGCCTACCCACGTCAAACCAACCACCGCCAACAACGATCCGCTCCGCCAGTATTACCGCGAGTCCTTCGTCAAAAACCCCGACCACATGGAGGCACTGCGATCTCGTAAAACGGCCCTCCTCTGCATCGACATTCAGTATCTCGACGCCGCCGACGGCTACGGGATCTTCGCCGAGCCGGAAACCTCGGGCATCCCCAAAACCGGAAGACGCTACTACTTCACCTCCCTGCGTGAGTGGGTCCTCCCCAACGTGGCCTGCCTGCAGGAATCCTTTCGCCAGCGCCAGCTCGAGGTCATTCACTGTCGCATCCAAGCCCTGACGCGCAACGGACGGGATCGTTCGGCCGGTCACAAGCGTCTCGACCTCCTCGCCGCGCCAGGAAGCAAGGAGGCGGAATTCCTCGAGGAAGTCGCGCCGATCGACGACGAGATCATCATCAACAAGACGGCCAGTGGCGTCTTTTCCTCGACCAACCTGCACTATGTCCTCACCAACCTCGGTATTCGCTCCCTTTGCGTGGTCGGCGTTTACACCAATGAATGTGTGGAAACAACCGTACGAGATGCCTGCGATTTGGGATACCACGTGACTCTGGTCGAGGATGCCTGCACCACCCAGACCCCGGAGCTGCACGAGGCCTCAATCAAGACCCTGCGGGACCGCTACGCCCGGGTCGTCACCACCGATCACGTGATTGATGACCTCGAAAACACCCTGGCGCTTGAGGAACCCGAGGAAGATCTCATCGAGAGAACGGCGGGCTGACCCAATGCCGGGATAGCCGGGATAGCCGGGATGAACCGTGGAACGCCGACGCGCCCGAGCCTATCCGATGAACTTGCGGTGGAGGATGTGGAGGCAGAGCAAATGATTCAGCAGGGTATCCTTGCGCACCAGTGAAGTCGGATCGGTGTCGATGCGGTATTGGTTGAGGAAATCGTTCACCTTGTCGAGCGAACAGAGCCCGGCATCGACCACCGTTTCGGGATTCAGGTATCCCGCGATCAACTCCTCGACTTTGGCCTTCTTCGAGTCGTCGGTGTGAGCTGGTGGAGCCATGAAGGCGAACTTCTCCCTCTGGTAAAGCACCTCGGGCAGGACTCCCTTGACCGCCTCACGGAGGACATACTTCTCGATGTTTCCCTTGATGCGCAGGCTCGGGGGAACGGCGACGGCAGCGGCAGCGAGATGATGATCAAGAAAGGGCGGACGGGACTCCATCGAGTTGGCCATATCGACCCGGTCCCCTCCCCAGTTGAGAATTTGTCCCTCCAGCTGGCACTTCGACCAGGTGTATTGTGCGATATCGAGTGGGTGGCGACCATCCAACATGTCGCCGTCGATGCGCGAGGCAATTTCCGCAACGGGATCATAGCCTTCCAACTCGCGGGCCACATCGGCATGCAAAAGCGGGCGGGCTAGGTCGAGGGTATCCATCCATGGCTGAACCCACGAGGGAGTGAAACCGCACTTGCGCTCCCACTCGGGGTGGCTTCGCTGATGAGCGGCCAGAATAGCCCCCTTGAAGAGCTTGTTCGTCTTTTCCAAGGCGGCCTGGTATTGCGCCCGCACTTCGTCCGATTCATGGTTGATCCCGTGGAGGAACATGTCTCGCTTGAAGGCGGGGTATCCCCCAAACAATTCGTCCGAACCCTCCCCGGTGACCACGCAACGGTATCCGGAATCCCAAACGGTCTTCGACATGAGATTCTTGGCCACGCCGAGGGTATTGTAGAAAGTTCGCTCGGCATGCCAAACGGTGTCGATGTAGTTCTCACCGTAGAGGTCCTCGGCCTTGAGGTTGATGACGTGCTGATCGGCATTCATGGACTCCGCCATTTCGCGGGCAATCGGAGCTTCGTCGTAATCATCGTCGTCAAAGGAAATGGTGTAGGCCTTGACCGGGCTTTGCATGGCTCCGCTGGCCAACCCGAGAATGCAGCAGGAATCAATGCCCCCCGAAAGGTAACACCCGACCGGAACGTCGGCTTCCAAGCGAAGAACGATGGCCTTGATCAACTCCTCGCGGATCCGTTCGACATGCTCTTGCTCACCGAACTTTTCCGGGCGATCCGCTTCCCGCGGGAAGTCGAAGTCCCAATAGCGATGTTGCGAAATCGCAAGCCGTCCTGCATTCTTTTTGATCCGCAGAAAGTGCCCGGGATCGAGCGATCTCACCCCGGAAAAGGCGCTCATTCCGGGGGCAATTGTTTGCATCAACTGGTGCAAGGCCGCCTTGGGGTCCAGCCGGGCCTCGACCTCGCGATGAGCAATGACGGCCTTGGCTTCGGACCCCCAAACCACACGATCGCCCTTGGGTGAAACATGATAGAAGAGCGGTCGCACGCCAAAGCGATCGCGCACCAGGATCAACTCGTCCTTCTCCCGGTCATAGAGCGAAAAGGCGAATTCCCCCCGCAGTTCCTCGAGAAAGGAAAGCCCCATCTTGCGGAACAAACCAATCGCAATTTCCGAGTCCGACTTGGTCAGGAAGCGTTCCCCCTCCGCCATGAGAGTCGAGCGATGACGCTTGAAGTCGTAGAACTCCCCATTGACGGTCAACACCTGTTTTTTGTCGCTCGAAAACAAGGGCTGGGCTCCACCTTCAAAGTCATTGATGATGAGACGCGAGTGCCCCATCGCGAGACCGCGCGCGCGATCGAGGTGGAGATTGAAGGCATCGGGCCCCCGGTGCTTGATTGTTTCCAACTGGGCGCGAACCACCTCGGCGGCATCATCCGCCAGGGGCTGAACTGAGAAAGATCCGGCAATACCACACATAAGAAAACAGATTACGGCTTGATTGATTCAAGATCGGGAAGGGTGTCGAGGCGCCCCAAGACCGAGAGGAGCAGGGCTTGACGGATGAAGACTGCGCCGTGCGCCTGCGAGAAGTAGAGATTGTGCGGTGTTCGGTCCAAGGACTTATCGAGTTCATCGAGGCGGGCGAGAGGATGAAGGATCACCGCTTGTTCTCTCAACGGAGAATTGGCATCGAGCTTGTAGCGCGCTCCCAAGGACCGGTAGGAGTCCCCCAGAAAAGCGATCGAGTTCATGTAAATGATATCAAGGTCGGCCACTGTTTCCTGGATGTCGTTCTTGACCTCGTAAACGATGTCGGCGTTGCGCAGGTGACCAATGACATCCTCACCAAACGGGTCGGCCATTTCCGAAATGATCGTGACCTTCTTGATATGACTGCTGAACTGCAGGGCCATGAGGAGAAAACTCTTCACCGCCCGCATTGAGCCCGGGGTCCCGAGAATCCCGAGGTGAAGATTCTTGCCCCCAGTGCCGGGGTAGACCGCGAGCGAAGGATTCCACTTCAAGAGCGCATACCAATCGGCGAGGGCCTGAGTCGGGTGCTCGCCGGAGCCATTGCCGGCATTGATCAAGGGGATGCGAAGGTTTTCGAGGATTTGATCGGGGGCCTCGGTCTCAGTGTGCCGCATGATGACAATGTCGGCATAGGCATTGAACATCTCCCCGATGTCCGACAACGACTCCCCTTTGGCCTGCCCGGTGGTGGTGCCGTCCGCAATCGAGATCACCTTTCCCCCGAGCCGCAAGACCGAGCTTTCAAAGGAAATCCTGGTGCGGGTGGAGGCCTCAAAAAAGGCCGTGACCGCAATCTTGCCGTCGAGCGGGTGGTACGGCCAGACCTCAATCTTTTCTAAAATGGCTGCCAGCTTGCACAACTCAGTGATCTGCTCGAAGGAAAACTGAGTGGCCTCGAGAATGTTGACCCCCTCCAGTTCCTGCAACACTTCGAAATTGATGGGATTGTTGTGAAACAAATCCGAGGGCTCCGGACGCACCGCCTCCGAATCGAGCGGCGGTTCGAGGAAGGGCGTTTGGCGGTTTTCTTCGATTTCTTCAGACATCACTTACCAGATTTTCTTTTTGAGCCAGTCCACAAGAAACAACCCGACCAAGGTGAAAAAGCCCACGCTGGTCCACCCCAGAGCGGTGTAAACAATGAATTTAAAAACGGTTTCCGAGAACATCACTCAACGACTTTGGGAAAGGGGAAGGAAACGGCTTCCGATGGTGACCAACATCGAGACTCCGGCCGCAACGACACAGGCCACATACCAAGCGAGGGCAAAGTAGGCGAAGAGGCCGAGGGCGACCGATAGCAACACCCCTCCGAGAATCACCGGCACGTTGACCCGTTTCCAAAAGACCCCCGCGATGACGGGCCAGATCAGGGACGAGACCAGCGGGCCGGAGGCATAAAGAACCTGCTCGAGCGGCCAGCGGGGTAAGGAGAGAGACCAAGCCAACACCCCAAATCCAAGAATCACCATCGCAGCCCACCTTCGGAAGGAGGACTCGGGCAAACCTTCGCCGGTCGCCGTTTGCCAGACGTCTTTCAAGACAAGGTCCGAGGTTGCCGCCAAGAGGGAATCAATCGACGAGGCGATCGAACAAAACAACACCACCAGAATCAGGATTCCCGCGAAGGTGCCCAACCCGGCCTGCGAGAGAACCTGCTCCGCCACCAACGGCCCCACTTGATTGGCCTCTGTCACATTGACATCGAGTGGACTGGCCGACAGGGCGATGAATCCCGCCGCGACCGGAATCGGGAACCACAGGAACCCCGACAGGACAAAGGCCTTCGGGGCCACTCCTTCACGCATCGCGAAGGTGCGCGACCACCACACGTTATTATGAAAGACCTCGCCAAAGCCAAAAAGCATGATGTTGAAAAAGGACAGAAGAGCGACTGGCATGAAACCTTCCAGCAACATCGGCTGCTTCCTTGCAAGATGGGCGTGAGTTTCCCCCAGATCCACTTGCCCCACCACCAGGGCCCCGATCAAAACCACCCCGAAAAGAATGATCAGGCTTTGCACGAAATCCGTCCCCACCACCGCATACAATCCCCCGAACAAGGTGTAGAGAACACACACCAGGAGGATGAATGACATCCCGGCATGGTAGGAAATTCCAGTCAAGGCATTCAGCAACTCCCCGCCCGCAATCGCCATCGTGACCAGCCATGACATCGAATAAATGAGGGTAATGACCAAGAAGAAGGCCCACCCCGCAGTGCCATACTTCTCCCGAAAGAAATCACCCGCTGTCACTCCGGCAGGGAGGAGACGTCGGATCCGCAGGGCCATGGGGGCGAATAGAAAGAGACCAAAGGAAGCCGTGGAGTAGGCCAGCACGCCCCAGATTCCCATGGTGTAGGCAAATTTGGGAGCGAGCATCACGGTGTTGGAGGTCACCCAAGTCGCCATCACGGTCGCCGATCCCAAAGCCAGCCCGATCTTGCGTCCGGCAAGCATGAATCCTTCCGAGGTTTCCGCTTTTCGCCCCCACATGATCCCAAGTGCCACCCAAATCACTCCGAGCACCAGAATGACGCCCCAAGCCAGTCCCGGATCCATCGAAGCAACGGTCATGCCTCCTCCTTTCCACTGAGCATTCCAACCAAGATGCCACCCACAATGGTTGCCACGACCAAGCCCCCTGAGACGAGCAAAGACACCACCTTGCCCCGCTCCATGAAGGTGTTGGTCACCGTCATCACCCCACCCCATTGCCCTCCGGGCTCCCGCAATTGAAATTCATGAACCCCCTCGCCGATCCCACTGACCACCGTCTTGCGATCGCCCAGGATCCTCCGGATGACCTCGCTTTGATCTGGGCGGCGATGGAGAAGCTCGACCTCGTTCGCACCCTCACCCCACTCCAACGAGACCACCCCTTCGGAAATCTCCACCTTCCCGGAGTCCACCGTTTCCCCATTCAAAATCCAATCGAGATCTGCCCCCCGCAAGGTCCCGCCGGCAAGAGTGGCGATGGCAAAGACGAGTGATGGAGCGCTCGATAAAAAAATGACTCAGTCGGGATGCCGACTTCCAAGGGTCGCCGCAAATACTTGGGAAGAAACAAACATGCCTCCCTAACAGCGCAAGGAAAATACCGTGAAAATCCCCAACCGCATTTTCAAAAAGTCTTTTCTTCATGTCCCGGTGTGACACCGTGGCACGGGCCCGATGGTCAGGTTTCCCCATTTCGGTGCACCCTTCACTTTTCCAAACTCATTCCATGTCTTACGCCATCGAATTCAGCGAGCCCACGAAGATCACGGCGATCGATCTCCCTGATGAGCCAGCTCCCGCTCCCGGGGAAGCCCTCGTCCGCACCCATCGCATGGGCATTTGCGGGACGGACCTCTCCTGCTATCTGGGGAAGTTCCCTTTCTTCGATTACCCGCGCACCCCCGGCCATGAACTTGGCTTGGAAGTGGTGGCTGTGGGTGAAGGCGTAACCCACGTGAAGCCAGGCGACAAGTGTTCGCTCGAACCTTACGTCAACGATCCCGACTCCACGACTTCCCAAAAAGGAAATTCAAACTGCTGCCCCGGCGTTCAGGTTATCGGAGTCCACGGCCCGGGAGGTCTCCGCAAGGCCAACTGGATCGTCCCGGCCCGAAAACTTCATCCCGGCAACAAACTCTCCTATGACGAACTCGCCCTCGTGGAGACCCTCGCCATCGGATACCATGCAGTGCAACGGGGCAACCCCCAACCCGGCGAAACGGTTCTCGTGATCGGAGCCGGCCCCATCGGCCTGGCCTGCCTCGAATTCCTCAAACTGATGAACGGCGTCAAGGTGATCGTGATGGACATGGTGTCATCTCGCCTCGACTTCTGCGCCAAGAACCTCGGACTGACCAACGGGATCCAATTCCAAGCCGACGGCTCCCACCTTACCCTCCTCGAGGAGATGACCGACGACAACCTCGCCGACGTCGTGATCGACGCCACCGGTTCAGTGAAATCGATGTCGACCTGTTTCGAATACGGCGGCTTTACCTCCCGCATTGTCTATGTTGGCATCACCACCGAAAGCCTCACCTTTCCACATGCCCCGGTCTTGCACCGTCGCGAACAAACCCTCCTCGCCTCCCGCAATGCCCTTCCCGCCGACTTCGGCAAGATCATCAAGATCATCGAAGCCGGGCAAATCAACACCAAGGTTTGGATCACCCACCGTCTCACGATCGAGGAAGTCCCGGACGAGTTTGCCAAATTCACCGACCCGGCCACCGGAGCGATCAAGGCGTTGATCGCGGTGAACGATGAGGAATGACCGGCAACTCGTTCGCCCGGATCGAAAAGTCACAATGCCAAACTGAACATCCGCTCACAGTCCAACCCGACAAGACCTCCACCCATGAAACTCTGCCCTAAATTCACCTTCGGCGTCGGCGACCGTTTCGCCCACGGCGCCCACGCCCAGCTTCAAGCGTTCATTGCCGCGAAGGAACTCGGCATCGACATCACGCCGGTCTGGAACAAGTCCAACCGCGAACACGACATCATCGGATCGGAACCGCAATCCACCCGCAATGCCGCCGACCAAGCCGTGGCCGATCTCGGTTGGACCGGGGAATACCTCCTCGATGCCGACCACATCAACCTGGCCACGGTCGACCGGTTCATTGAATGCAGTGACTTTTTCACGCTCGATGTGGGCGACGCGATTGGCGAACGCGCCAGCGATGCGGACATC
>JALQTQ010000023.1:8065-24719 GCA_023263995.1 Akkermansiaceae bacterium
CCCGCCGAGGTCGACACCTTCATCGCAAAGCATCCCGAACTCATCGGATCGGTCACCATCGAAGGCATCGCGGAACCCCTCGAAATCTCCCGTGAACTCGTCGAGCGAACCGCCAACCAATTTCTGAAGGCCACCCAGAAGGCCCGCGCGATCTACGATCACATCGTGGCCGCCAAAGGGGGGACCGACGACTTTGTCACCGAAGTCTCGATGGATGAAACGGACAATCCGCAGGTTCCGGCCGAGATGCTCATCATCCTCGCTGCCATCGCCGACCAGGGGATTCCCATTCAAACGATCGCCCCCAAGTTCACCGGACGCTTCAACAAGGGCGTCGACTACGTCGGAGAGGTGGCTCAATTCGAGCAGGAATTCAACGACGACCTCGCTGTCATCGCCCACGCCATCAAAGCCTATGGGCTACCCGCAAGCCTCAAGCTTTCCGTCCATTCGGGATCCGACAAGTTTTCGATCTACGAGCCCATCAAAAAGGCGATCGCCCGGGCCGGAGCCGGTCTGCACATCAAAACGGCCGGCACCAACTGGCTCGAGGAAGTCATCGGCCTGGCCACCGCCGGGGGGGACGGACTGGACCTCGCCAAGGAAATTTACGCCAAAGCCTTGGAGAAAAAGGAAGCTCTCTGCGAGCCCTACGCCACCGTGATCGACATCGACCACTCTCAGCTTCCTTCGGCCGAGGATGTCAACGGCTGGACCAGCGCACAATTCGTGAGCGCCCTGACCCACGACCAAGGCAATCCGGGCTATAACCCGAACCTGCGCCAACTCCTCCACGTTGGCTTCAAGATCGCCGCGCAAATGGGTGACCGATACCGAGAGGCCCTCGAACAACACCGGGAGGTCATCTCAAAGTGCGTTACCGGCAACCTCCTTGAACGCCACATGAAACCGCTTTTCGCGTGAAAGAGCGCCGGGAAGAGTGGTGAAACTTTTTGGAGGGGGGCTTTCGAATGACCTCCGGAGTCAGCGATCTTGGCTGTTGGAGGTGATGCTTCCCCCTGCCAAGCCCGGTCGTCGGCGACTGCAAGGGCAAAGCCCTATGGCGCTGCAAAGCTCACTCACGTCACTCGTCCCGACTGATGCAGTAAAGGTTTTCCTCGCCCCGGAGATACCAACAGCCGTCCACGATCACCGGCGAGGCCCAAAGCGGTTCGCCCAACTCCATCCGTGCCACCTGTTTAAAATCCGGACCCGGTTTCACCACCGTGATCACCCCCTTTTCGGACCCGAAGACGACGTGGTCACGCAGAACCACGAGCGATGCCGAATGCTCTCGCCCCAGCTTCTCTTTCCACAGCAACTCTCCCTCTTGCGCCTTCCAGCAAGTCGCCGTGCCGGAATCGGACACCGCAAGGTAATAACCGTCGACCACCACCGGACTGGGCACATATGAGGCATCGCGTCGGGTGTGCCAGATGACATGCGTCTCGGTCACATTTCCGCTGCCAGTCGGGTCGATTGCCATCATGTGCTTCGTGGGAAAACCACAGGTCAGGTAAAGATACTTCTCATCATACACCAAAGACGCCACGAACTGCTCGGTGGGGCCATCGATAATCCAGTGCTGCTGGCCCGTATCGGGGTCGTAAGAGGCCACGCACTTGCTCCCTGAGAGAATGAGCTGATTCCGTCCCGCAATCGTCCGCAGGATCGGGGTGCAATAGCTTCGAGTTTTGTTGGGACGTTCCGTTTTCCAGACCTCCTTCCCCGTCCCTTTCTCCAAGGCCACGAGGTAAGCGTCGCCATCGTGATCGCCATTGATGATGATCTTGTCCTCCCAAAGGACCGGACTGGAACAATACCCATGCTTGCTCGCGAAGCCGCCCGGACGCGCTTCCCAACGTTTTTTCCCTGCGAAATCATAGGCCGCAATAAACATCTGCTCCTCATCCAAAAAGCTCACAAAGACGGCTTCCCCATCGGTCACCGGGGTGCTCGAGGCCCGACTGTTTTTGCGATGGATCGGTTCGATGGGTGCCTTGAGCACCGTTTCCTTCCAGACCACCTGTCCCGTCGCCCGATCCAATCGCATCAAGAGGCGCTCCCCCGTTTCCTCATCGGCCGAGACCAAAAAGAGAGCCTCATCCCAAATCACCGGCGAAGCGTGCCCATGTCCCGGCACCTTCACCTTCCATTTCACATCGGTCTCCAACGACCAACTCAGAGGTGCCGTCTGGTCCTTCACCACCCCGTCTCCGGTCGGCCCCCGCCACCCCGGCCATTGCTCCGCGAACGCCGATGAGAGGAGAGAGAGAAAGACCCAAACGATGCAAATAAAACTCTTCATCCTCTGAGGATACGCCCTCAAGCCGTCTCGAGTTTCATGGCCGCCTCCAATTCCATTGGCTCACCACTCGCCCGTCACCATTCAAGCGACAGCCGGTTTTGGGGCCCGTGGTTGGTTAGATCGAGGGTTGGTGAATAATCGTAAACCTCAAGCTTTCGGTCGGGAGTAAACTCGAGCAGGCGCAACCATCCGTCCCCGCCTCGGGGTTTCATCTGAAAATTGACAAGCATCTGGTGCACCGTGCGACCACCCGGAGTCTTGGAACTCACCCGCCCCAGTCCGTCATTCAGGACATGACCGTTGAAGGTGAGAATGAAGTTCTCATGGCGACTGACCAACTCCTGCCACAATTCTTCCCCGTCCATGACATCACCCCCGCTCGCTTTGGCCACTCCGTAGCTGTGGGGGTTCCACGACTGTTTGGGGCCCTTGGTCTTCCAGTCGTATCGGGAATCGTCAAAGTAGGTGTAGGCGTGGGTCACCAGAATCGCTTCCCGCTTGGCATACTTGGCAACAACCTCGTTGGCCCACCGAACCACATCGGCCCGGGGGCCAAATTCGAGGCAGAGCACGAGGAACTCCCGCCCGCCGGCCTTGAGAAGATGAAAGCTGTTCGTCATGCGATCCGGTTCCCGGTCGTAGGTTCCCCCAAAAGTCGGAAGGTTTTCAAAGGAAGACTTCGGGAAGTAATCATCGAGTCGAGTGCTCCGGTCGGTGGCCCGCCCCCCCTCGCTGTAGTCGTGATTACCAGGCACCATAAAATAAGGGAGATGACCATCGAGCTGGCGCATGGCCTTCTGCGCCACTTCCCACTGCGGCTCGGTATTGAGATGGGTGATGTCGCCCAAGTGCAGCACGGCCTGCAAACGACGGGTCTCTTTTTGCTCCGCCAGCCATCGCGTCTGGGCCAAAAAGCCTTCCGGATTCCGCATGCAATACATCTGGGTATCCGGCAGCACCGCCATCGTGAACGCCCCCTTGCCGGGAAGAGGTGGTGGTCCTTTTTTGAGGTCGCTTTCCGCTCCCAGCGCCCGATTCCCCAGCGCTCCTCCAAATGTCCCCAATGCTCCCGTCCTCACGAATTTCCTCCGGTTGATCCCAGTCATGGCTCCAACGATAGTCGTTGCCTTTTCAAACCCAAGCTTTCAATGCCCCCCACATCGCCGGAACGGGGTCAAAGCGTGCCGGTTCAACAGGAACGGCAGGCATCCGCTCACGAGATCGCTTCCAGCAACCTTCGGTCGATCCTCCTTGCCTTCGTTGGCCTGATTCACAAGCTTTTCATGATGAAAAACCCGAGATTGCCTGCCGCGATGCGGATGAAGTTCCTTGTCCTCACCTTGATCTCTCCGAATCTCTCTTGGGGACAGCTTGTTCCCGATGATCCCAGCATCTCGTCCCACTTGGCGGTTTGGCTGAAAGATGCCTCCACGAATTTCAATCCGGCGACAGGAATTTGGTCTGACTCGAGCGGAAAGGGCCACCATGCGGTGCCGGTAGGAGAAGTCAATGTGGCAGAACTCCGCACCTTTTTGCCTCCCACTCCTTCCATGGTGCCAGGCGATGGATTGTCCGCCAACGACTTGACCGCAGTGAGATTTGGTGCCGACGTTGAGGACCTCCTGGTGGTCGAGGAACTCAACGGCGGAATAGGCCTTTCGGACCTGACGATCTTGGTCGTTTATCGAGTCGATCCTCTCGCGGCCCTTCGTAGCCAAGTTCGGCCGGTGGGGATTGGTTCAATCTCCTCACTCCAACGTAACCCTGGAGGTCATTTCAATCTCGGCTCCGACCCCTCGATCAGGAAGGACAACGGCCAGATCGGAGCGGGAGCTTACAGTCAGCCCTTTCCCGACCAAACCACTTTCATCCGTATCGCCCGGATGTCAGCCAACCCGGACACCATCGACGAATGGTTTCGAGTTGACGGTCCTTTGGAGAAGGTCCTTTCGGTGCCCGGCGTCTCCTTCACCACCAGCACCGACCATTTCTTTCTGGGCGACCTGCGGGCCGGGGCCACCGGAACTCCCGGCGTGATGGGTAGCAATGATGCCCGCTCGGATTTTGATATTGTCCAGACGATCGTCTACACCAGGGCCTTGACCGATTCCCAGATCGAGGGGCTGAGTGACTGGCTGATCACCGACCCGGCAGGCTTGGGCGACGGGCCTCGCGCCGGGGGGCTCGCCTTCACCGACATTTCGTTGACTGCGGATCGGTTAAGCGCATCGCTGACCTGGCGCTCTCGACCCGGTCAAACCTATGCCATCGACCTCTCCTCCGATTTGACCAAAGCAAGCTGGCTGGAGCTCAACGACAGCATTCCATCCGAAGGTGAAACCACCACCATCGAGTTGCCCACCTTTGCCGGGAATGCGCCCAATCCCTTGCCGCAACGCATCTTCTACCGAGTGCGCGAAGTGTCCTCCAACTAAACACGAACCAAGCCGATCAAAGGCAAGCCTCCCACGTGGGTCCTGGCTCCGGGAATCCCGGCAGCGGCTCACGCCGTTGTCCCCGCTCAGCCCCCCTCGCGACTCACCCCTCATTCAATCCCTCGTCTTCGATGAATTCCATCAGGAGGTCTACCAAGTCCTCCATCCCCTCGGCGAGTTCCTCTTCGATGCCAGCAAGGTGCTCGGCTTCCGCTTCGGAGAAGTCGTTGCGGTCCTCACCACGGGTGCGACACCAACTGCTGGCGTTGAAACAATCCACCAGGACAGTGGCCCCGATGAGATCGAAGGATTTGATGATGCGTTGCTGGTCGGTTCCACTTTGCCAAAATTCATGGAGGCAGTCGTCGCTTTCAAGAACGGGGACCGTTTCGTAGACGTCGAGGACGGCCCGCTCTTCCCGGGTGAGGGAGCGCTCGTCGGCCTCGTTTTCCATTTGATCGACGAGGACGAGGAGTTCGTCGGGCCAGTCAAAGGCGTGTTGATGAATCATGGGCGCGGGGCTTAAAATGCCAAGGCACAACTGGCAACGGGAAATCTCGGGAAAATAGCAAAATCAGCCCGAGGGTGCTACCGACCCGACGATCAAGCTGATGCCTCGCTCAGTCTTTCCAGTCGAGGCCCTCGTGAACGGGCGAGATCACCTCGTGGCCCTCGACCGTGACCAGCACCATGTCCTCGATGCGCACCCCGCCGAGAACGGGCGAATAAAGGGCGGGCTCGACCGTGAAGAGCTCGTTTTCAAAGATTTCACCGCCCCCGTGATCGAGGAGAATGGGTTCGTGAACCTCCAGCCCGATGCCATGGCCGGTGCCGTGGCTCATGAAAGGCTTGGGAACGTCCTTCGGAATGTCACCCCGGACCAGATCAAAACCGTGCTTTTCAATCACCGCAATCGTGGCGAGGTGGACCGCCTCGCCAGTGGTGCCCGGACGAAGCGCCGCACAACCTGCTGCTTTGGCCTCGGCGACGGCAGCGTGCATTTTCCGAGCCTCGTCGGATGGCGTTCCATTGACCACGGTGCGAGTCATGTCGCCGTTGTAGCGGGTGGCATTGTCCATCGGGAAGATATCCACGATGACCGGCAAGCCGGTCCTGAGAGGGCCGGTGCCGTAGTGATGGCAATCCGCAACGTGTGGCGCGGTCGCCACGATCGAATCGTGGGCATTCGAAAAATGACGTTCGAGGAGAAAGGCCGTGATCATGGCACGGACTCGTTCGGAGGTCAGGGGGGCTCCTTCATGCTGCAAAACACCATCGCGATCCGGGGTGGCGGAAGCAATGGCCCGACAGGCAAAAGTCATGGCCTCGCCCGTGACCTTCTGCGCGTGGCGAAGGTGCTCGATCTCCTCCGCGTCCTTGAGGCGTCGTTCGAGCACCCCGAAGTCCTCTGAGTATTCGATGGCGATGCCGGCCGCTTGCATGAAGTGGGCGTAGAGATACGGCAGGGTGCGATCCACCGTGACCACCTTTTCCCCAGATTGACGCAGGCATTCGGCGGCCGCCTGGGCCAGCGCGGTGTCACGATCACCCGAGAGCCCGCCTTGCGGCGCAAAATCGGCTGAGCAGGCAACCCGATCGGCACGCACTGTTTCGCGAGCCCGGCCCATCTCAATATCGCGAACAAGATAGGTCGAAGTGCCATCCGCAAAGTCGATGATGACCGAGGAATCCGACACCTGAAAGCGGATCCGATGATAGAGCGTCGCATTGTGCGAAGCCAGTCCGGCGAGGACGGTGGTGCGCTTGGTCGTCATGCCGGGAGAAAAGCGCGCCGCCGCGAAAATGTCCACGCCCAGTGTGCGGAAAAGAACACGAACTGCACGTGCTCTCCCAGATGCCCCCCGGGTTCACCTCTCGCATGAAAGGGATTCCCTTGACCTCCTCTCCCGCTTTTTCTTAGGCTCACGATTAAGCAGGTGAGAGGGTTTTCAACCTTCGTCTCTCGCCCTCTCCTGATCGCGATCTCCCATGAAAACCAACCTTCCCAAGCCGTGGCCCTTCATTCTTCTCCTGGCTCTTTCCACCCTCTGCTGCCAGGCCAAGCTTATTGCTTACTGGCCTTTTGATGACGGCGTGGGCAGCACGGTGGTCACTGATGTCGTCGGGGGCTTCGATGGAACCATCTCCGGCGGCGGTCTCTGGACTGAAGAGGCCAAAGTAGGCACCTGGGCCTTCAGCGGAACGGCCAACGAGGAAGTGGTCTGTGACCCCGCAGCGGTTCCCGCCACCGAGGACCTCACCCTGTCGTGGTGGATGATCGACAATCAGGCCAGCTACGGCACAATCATGAACAAGACTCCAGACACCGGAGTCTTCGATCAAACGAGAGGCTTCGTCATCCTAGTCCGACCCTCAAATGAAGATAGCCCGATTCGTTTTCGCCTTGGCGGATGGCAGAATTACGGTGGTTGGGGCACCGAGTGCCGGGTCCCCTCCGGAGCCTATACCGACGGAGAATGGGTCCATGTCACGTGCGTTTACGACAGCTTGGCCGATACCGCGAGGATCTACATCAATGGCGAACTGCCGGAAAATGGAACCTTCAATCCGATGACCGGCATTCTCCAAAGGAGGGTTGAAGGGGTGAACGAAAGGACTGCCCCGCTCTACCTGCGGGGCGGATTTGAAAGTTTCAATGGCACCCTCGATGACGTTGCGATGTGGGACCGTCCGCTCTCCCCGGAAGAAGTGCGCCTCGTCTATGAATCGGGCCCACTGGCAGTCGAGAGGGAAGAGGTGACGCCCGCCATCACGGCCATCAATCTGAACCGCGAAACCAACGAACTCACCCTCACTTGGGATTCCGCCGAGGGCGATACCTTCGCCGTGCTTTACTCGACCGACCTCATCAGTTGGGATTCCGATCTCGACGATGGCATCGCGGCGGGCGCCGGTGAAAGCACCACCGAAACCTTCAGCCTCGAGGGCCTCGTTCTTCCCGAAAAGGTCTTCTTCCGGGTAGAAAAGAGGTAAGACCACAAAGTCACCCCAGAACGACCGCATTGGCGGCGGCGTAGTGCTTGGCGTGGGTCAAGCTGACCATCACACGGTCGACACCGCGACTCTCCGCAAAAGCGGCAGCCGATCCGGTCAGACGGACCTCAGGTTCCCCACTCTCCTTGCGGATCACCTCCAGTTCGAGCCAGCCAATTTCTTTCCCGATCCCGGTTCCAAAAGCCTTGGCAATCGCCTCCTTGGCCGCGAATCGGGCCGCAAAGTGTAACTCAGGTCGCTTTTGACGGTCACAATAAGACCGCTCCGCCTCAGTGAAAATCCGAGAACGGAAACGATCCCCGAATTCATCAAGCGAAGATTTGATCCGAGAAACCTCCACCACGTCGATCCCAATGCCGATAAGAATCATGGCCGCCCAAACAATCAACGATCGGACGGATAGTCACTCATCGCCTCTTTCATCTCAGTCACCGCAGCACGTAACCCGATGAAAATGGCCCGCGACACCAGGGTGTGACCAACGTTGAATTCTTTTAAGTTTTTTACGGAAAATAAGCTCTCAAGGTTTTCAAGATGAATACCATGTCCCGCGTTAATTTGGAGTCCGAGTTCGTTTCCGAGTTCTGCAGCGGCTTGGAGACGTGAAACTTCAGCTTGATGTTTTTGACCGCTGGTGAGAGCGAAGGTGCCAGTGTGAAGTTCGATCATTTCGGCACCGAGTTCAGCGGCCGCCCGGATCTGGTCGAGGTCGGGATCGATGAAGAGGCTGACCCTGATTCCCGCTTTCTGAAGAGCCGGGACGGTCTCGCACAGGGTATCGAGATTCCCGATCACGTCGAGCCCCCCTTCCGTGGTTACCTCTTCCCGCTTCTCGGGAACGAGACAGGCAAAGTCTGGTTTGAGGTCGCAGGCGAAGGCGATCATTTCCGGGGTGTTGGCCAACTCGAGGTTGAGCGGGTGATCGATCTCCCTTCGAATCAGCCGTGCGTCCTCGTCCTGCATGTGTCGGCGGTCTTCGCGCACGTGAATCGTGATCGAATCCGCCCCGCCTGCGATCGCTTGGCGCGCTGCCTCGAGCACGGAAGGCTCCACGGTCGGAGCCCCGGGATTGAGAGCGTAGCGAGCCTGGCGAAGGGTCGCGACGTGATCGATGTTGACGCCGAGAAGGAGGGGCATGGGGAAACGGGTGATTTGGTTACGGAGTGACAAGCTTATTGGGCAATCGAGTGATTTGGGTCAAGACTTGAGCAATGATCCACTCGGCAACTCAATCACCCCAATCACTCGCTCAATGCTTAAAATGTCGGTGGCCGGTGAAGATCATGGCCATCCCGGCGGCATCGGCAGCGGCAATCACTTCCTCGTCGCGAATTGAGCCTCCGGGTTGGATGCAAGCGGTGGCCCCAGCTTCGATTGCAGCATCAAGTCCATCGGCAAAGGGAAAGAGAGCGTCGGATGCAATAATACTCCCCTTGAGGGAAAGCCCGGCTTCCTGAGCCTTCCAGACCGCGATGCGGGAGGAATCGACCCGGCTCATCTGACCTGCTCCGATCCCGAGAGTGCGGTCGGACGAACTGAACACGATGGCATTGGATTTGACGTGCTTGACGACCCGCCAACCGAAACGCATCGCCGTCATTTCTGCCTCGGTCGGTGGTCGCTTGGTGACCACCTTGGACTCCAGGTCATCGAGTCCCATCACGGTGTGATCCTTGTCCATCACCATGAGTCCACCGGGCGCGGGGCGAACGACGGGGTCCTTGCGATACTTTTCGTATCCGGGCTCCATTTTCATCAGCCGGAGATTCTTTTTCTTCTGGAGAATGGAGCGGGCTTCCGGAGTGTAATCGGGTGCGATGATGACGTCCGTGAAGATCCCCGAGATCACCCGGGCGAGGTCTTCGTTGATCGGACGATTGCAAACGATCACGCCACCGAAGGGGGCCGCTCGGTCGGTTTCGAAGGCCTTTTGCCAAGCGACGCGAAGGTCCTCATCCTGCCCCACCCCGCACGGGTTGGTGTGCTTGAGAATGCCGACGGTGGAGCGCTTGAAATCGAGGACGAGGTCGGCGGCGGCTTCGATATCGAGAATATTGGTGTAGCTCAGTTCCTTGCCCTGGAGTTGGCTGAAGCATTCCGCAAAGTTCCCATAAAGACGGGCCTTTTGGTGCGGGTTGTCACCGTAGCGGAGGTCGCTTGCCAAGGGAAGATTGACCGAAAAACTGCAGGCCGTGCCTTGATCGCACTGGCCCAGATAATTGGAAATGGCCCCGTCGTATTCCGAGGTCCGACGAAAAACCTTGATGGCGAGTTCCTCGCGCAGTCGGAGGCTGGTGTCGCCGTCGTGTTCAGCCATTTCTTCAAGAACCCGAGAGTAGTCCCCGGGATCGCTCAGGACAGTCACCGAAGCGTAGTTTTTCGAGGCACTTCGCAACATGGAAGGCCCGCCGATATCGATGTTCTCGATCGCTTCCCCAAGGGTCACTCCTTCTTGGGCGATGGTTTCCTCGAAAGGATAAAGATTCACCACCACCAGATCGATGGGCGGGATGTCGTGCTTCCTGGCCTGAGCCTGATGGTCGTCAGACTCGCGACGCTGCAGCAGACCACCATGGACCTTGGGGTGGAGTGTTTTGACCCGTCCTTCGAAAAGCTCTGGGGCTCCGGTATACTCGGCGACATCAATGACCGGAAGACCGGCCTCGCGGAGAGCCTTGGCCGTCCCGCCAGTCGAGAGCAGCTCGACGTGGAAATCCTCGTGCAAGGATTTTGCAAAGTCAACCAATCCGGATTGGTCGGACACCGAGAGAAGCGCGCGTGTGATCGCCATAAGGTCTATGGGGTTCGGGTCATGCGACCCGCACGATGGCTAGGCCACCCGGGAGGTCCGGGCAAGTGTAATGTCGAACGGGAAATGTGAATAACTTGAGCCGGAGAGCGGGAAGTTTGTTCCGGGAATTTCCCCTCCCCTTTTCCGGGTTTGGCGATCACACTGCGGTGGAAATGGCGGAGCAGGAAAGCATTGAGGAGATCATGAAGCGGGTCCGGCGGCTAGAGATCCGCGCCCGCCGACTTGCCCGCGAGTTGTTTTCGGGTGATTACCATTCGTCTTTTCGGGGACAGGGGTTGGATTTCGATGAATTTCGCGAATATCAGGCAGGAGACGAAGTCCGCTTTATCGACTGGAACGTGACCGCCCGCATGATGACTCCGTTCGTCCGAAAATTCCGCGAGGAACGTGAACTGGCCGTCATTCTCGCCGTCGATATTTCGGGCTCCACCGAATATGGGAGTCACCATTTCAGCAAGCGGGAGCGAGCGGCCGAGTTGGCCGCCCTGCTGGGATTCAGCGCTCGCTTCAACGGCGATAAGGTGGGTCTTCTTCTGTTCGCCGCCGAACCATTGTTGTATCTCCCTCCGACCAAAGGGAGTCATTCGGTCTTACGGGCGGTGCGCGAGATTCTCACCACCAAGCCCCCTGACTGCGGGACCTCGATCGCCGAAGCCGCGACGTTTCTCCTCCAAACCTTGAAACGCAAGGGACTGGTTTTTCTGATCTCCGACTTTGTCGATTGGGGATTCGAACGCCCTCTCGGGGCCCTCGCTCGCCAACACGACGTGATTGCCCTGCCCCTACTCGATCCCCTCGAAAAAAGCATCCCCGACGTCGGACGGGTGGCTCTGCGCGACCCGGAAACCGGCCAGGAAGTCATCATCAACACCTCTAATAGCAACACCCGCATGGGCATGGCCAAACTCTCGAAACGCTACCGTGAGGGCCTCTCTTCCTTCTTCAAAAAACACGGGATCGACAGCGTCTCGGTTTCGACCCGGGACGATTACCTCGCCAGCCTGCACCAGCTTTTCCAACGCCGGGCCTTGCGCCGCCGCTGAGCCATGGTCGACGACGCACCCCCCAGCCTCGACCACGGGATCCCCCCGCCCGAAACCTACCTGCCGGGAACACCGGTCTGGTTTTGGTGGACCCTGGGCATCGGCATCGTTACCCTGCTCATCCTCCTTGTTTGGGCTTTGAAACTCCTGCGACCGGCTCCCAAGACCGCCGCTCCGGTTACGCGCGACCTCTTCACGCCATCCATGGCCACCCTCGCCAATCTCGAGGAGGAGTGCTCCAGGGAACCGGTTTCGGTCATCGCAGCCCGGGCCTCGCTGACACTCCGGTCCTACCTCGCCGACACCCGTTCCGAACCCGCCCTCTACGAAACGGCCGAGGAATTTGAAGCGCGGCAAAGCAAGCTCCCGGCCTCGGCCAACGCCTTTCTCAATGACCTGAATCACGCGAAGTATGCCAAGTCGTCGATTGACGAGGAGCGGGCCCGGCAATGGATCGAACAATCTCGCGAGTGTCTCAAAAAGCTCCACGCTTTTTCCCCGAAAGATCCTCCGCCCGCCACCACAACCGGCGAGCCTTCCCCCTGGAGGGACCGGGTGGTGGCTCTTGGCCCGCTCGGCCTTGCTCTTGCTCTGGGAACTTTCCTCGTCCAGCTTTACGACGGACGGGACACCGGGGCGGACATCGCGATGCCCCTCCTTGGCTGGCTCGCCCTTTCCGCAGGGGGAAGTGCCTTCCTTTTCCACCTCTTTTTCCGCCGACCACCATGACCATTTGGAATGACTACCTCTTGGCCGAACCGGGGTGGCTTTGGCTCCTCCTGCTGGTGCCGCTTGTCCTCATTCTGGGATACCGCGAAGGAACCCGAAGCTGGATCACCTATCCCACCCTGCGAGTCCTCGGCACCTTGGGATGGAAACCCAAGGACCGCCCGTCGCGGCTCGCTCCCCTCATCGTGCCCCTCGCTCTCATTCCGACCATCATCGCGCTGGCCCGACCGCAAGAGGCCCGCACCCGCACCTCTCGCGTTGCCAGCGGGATCGACATCGTGATCACCCTCGACGTATCCGAGTCGATGTCGGCTCCCGACTTCTACGAAACCGGGGGCGCGATGCGACGTGCAGTGCGACGAATCGATGCTGCCAAGCAGATCATCACCGCTTTCATCGAGGGCCGACCTGATGATCGGATGGGCATCGTGAGTTTTGCGGCCCGGCCCTACACCGTATCCCCCATCACTCTCGATCACGAGATTCTCAAAACGAGCCTGAGCGAAGCTGACTTGGTACGAAGTCGAACCGAGGGCGGCACGGCCATCGGGAGTGCCCTCGCTGCCGCCGGTCAGCGACTCGATGAACTGCGCCATTCCGGTGAAGAAGACGACGAGCGCATCAAGAGCAAAAGCAAGATCATCGTGCTGGTGACCGACGGTGCCAGCAATTCGGGCGAGCTATCCCCAATCGAAGCCGCCGGGCTGGTGGCCGACCTGGGCATCAAAGTCTACACCGTGGCCATCGGGACCCCCTCTGGACGCATCGCGGGCTTCAATGCCGGACGGGAATTCGACCCCGAAACCCTCCAGGAGATCGCCCGCCTGACCGATGGCGATTACTACCGGGCCCTCGATTATTCAGAACTTCGGGAAGCGTTTCAAAGCATCAACGAACTCGAAAAAACCGAGATCAAACAAAACACCTGGTTGGTGAGAAAAGAACTTTATCCCTGGTTTCTTGCTCCCTCGGTGCTGATTGTCCTGAGTTTCCTCGTTTTTTCCGCCCTCAACCCTCCCGCGATGCCATGACCTTTGCGCAACCGGAATGGCTCGTTGCCCTTATCCTTGTCCCGCTCCTGGCCTTGGGCAGCTGGCTGGCCTGGCACAAGCGCGGTCTCCGCTGGCAAAGGTTGGTGGCCCCCCGCCTGAAAAGCCGACTCAGCCACTGTCGCCCGGGCTGGATCCACTTCGTTGCCTTCGGTGCTGCCCTCGCCGGCTGGAGCGGGCTGGTCATCGCAATGGCCCAACCAGAATCCGGAGAAGAATGGATCGAGGTCCAGAACGAAGGTCGCAACATCCTCTTCTGCATCGACATCTCGCGCAGCATGCTCTGCCAAGACGTGGCTCCTTCCCGCCTCGGAGCCTCACGGGCCGCCGCCCTCGAGATTCTGGAAAAATACCCCAACGACCGTGCCGGTGTGCTCCTGTTCGCAGGCGAAGTGCTGGTGCAATCGCCCCTCACTTTAGACCACGGGTATGTCGAGGAAACTCTCGCTCAATTGGACCCGGATGACATTCCTTACGGAGGCTCCAATCTTGCGGCAGCCATCGAGGCCGGCACCACTCTGCTCCAAGCCACCGGTCAGCAAAACAACCTCATGGTCGTGCTGAGCGATGGGGAAAAGTCAGCCGAAGGCCTCGCCGCTGCCGCGAAGAAAGCCAAGGACGCAGGCGTCTTCGTTTATGCCCTCGGAATGGGAACCAACGAAGGCTCCTCGATTCCCGATGACCGGGAACGCGACGGTCGATTCCGCGATCGTGATGGCAACGTGGTCCACACCCGACTCGATGAACAGGCCCTTGAACTGCTTGCCAGCGAAACCGGCGGGTATTATTCGCAGGGCATGGGTTCCGGCTTTCTGTCCCGCCTGACCACCGCCTTGACCGAGATGGATCGCTTCCGGGAGGATGGGAAATTCCGGCGGGTTGCGAAACCAGCCCATCAATGGTTTGCTTGCGGAGGTGTGATTCTCCTGATGAGTTCCTTGATCATCCGTTCCCTTCCCTTGCGACCCGCTTTGACCGCACTGGCCATCTTGTCAGTTTGGCCTCGGGCCGAAGCCGGGGAAATCGAAAATGGTCTCGCAGCCCTCGAAGCTGGCCAACCAGCCGAGGCCCATCTCCATTTCCGGAATGCCGCGCGCGACGCCGGACCGTTCCGCGCTCCTCGTCTCCATCTTAGCGCCGGTTCGGCGGCGGCCCAGGCCGACGACTGGGAGGCTGCCATTTCGTCTTTCAGCGAAGCCCTCGCCTCTGAGGATCGCACCATCCAACACCAGGCCCACTACGGTCTCGGGACCGCCCTTTTCTACTATGGGGCCCGCCTCGAAGAAGAGCCCCGGGTAAAGGCTTGGCAAGATGCTATTTCCCACTTCGAGGCCGCCTTGGAACTCTCCCCCGAAGACCAACGGTCGCGGGACAACTTGGCGCGCATCAAGGAATACCTTCGCACGCCCGACCAGCAACCTCCTTCGTCGAACCCGCAGGACCAAGAGGAAAAGGATCAGGAGAAAGATCAGTCGGAGAAAGACAACGATCGCGCTCCCCAAGAAAACGAACCAGGGGGTGAAAGGACTAACCACGATCAAGATCCCGACGAAAATCGCAAGCCGGGCTCCGAGGGAATGGATGACGACAACAAGAAACCCGGAGAGGAGCCAAACACCAACGAAGAGCCTCCCCGGGAGGATCCGCAAAAGGAACCGGGCGCAACTCCCGGCGAAACCCCGGAAGGACAGAAAACAAGGCCGGGCAAGGAGGGTCGGAACGATGATCGGGAACGAAAGAATCAGGAGAAACTCGCCGACGACCCCAATGACGAATCGCCGGAAGCGCGGGCCCGCCGCCTCATCCGACAATATTCCGATCTCGGGGACAAAGCTCCCCGTCGCAAACGACGCCCCTTCAACCGTCGGGAACACGACTGGTAATTCGTGATGACCTCTTTCGCGAAGCTGCTTTTTCTCCTCCTTTTTGTGACGGCGACCGCCCGCACGTTCGCACAAGCCGGACCAAGTGCCGAGGTGTCCCTGGGAAGCTCGATGCTAGTGGTGGGCGAAGAAACTTACCTCACCCTTCTCACCCGAGGCGTGACCATCATCGATTGGCCCGACACCCCACCCGGCATCGCCCCTCTCGCCATCAAGCGCGATGTCAAACAGCGTTTCCAAATCAACGGCTACATCCGGGATGGCTACCGTTATCGGGTCATGGCCTTTGAGCCCGGGGTCTACCGCATTCCCCCTTTCCGTTTTCAGACGCCGACCGGCGAAGTGAACACGCAACCACTGACCCTGCGCGTTTTCCCGATCGAAGAACTGTCCACCCACGGAATCAAGATCGGCGGGGCCGTGACGCCCTATCTGACCGGGGTCTTTCTCGAGAAGAAGAACCCCTACCTCGGCGAACAACAGGACGCCGAGGCCAAGCTCTACCTTTCCCAAGCCGCCCCCAACCGACTCAGCCTTGCCGACGGGAAAGTCATTCAATTTGAAAAAGATGGTCTCGCCGCCTGGCGCTTCACCACCGTTCCCGAGGAGACCGGCTTTCTCGAATACGACGGACATCGCTTCAGCACCTACACCTACCGCAGTTCCGTGAATGCCCTTCAGGATGGACCCCTGAGCCTCGGCCCGGGAGAAGCTGATGCTGTCTTCTACTATCGCGCCAGTCCGTTTTCCCGCCCCATCACCTTTCCGGCTGCCACCCTGAATGTCCGTCCCCTGCCCGACGGAGCTCCCGCCGGATTTGCCGGAGCGGTGGGCAACTTTTCCATGAAGGTGAAACCGCTCAACCAGGAACTGGCTTGGGGCGACACCTTGACCGTGGAAATCGATCTCACGGGGGAGGGAAACATCGACAAGTTTCCGGGGCCCGCTTTGCAGGATCCCGACCGGCAGTGGAAGCAATTCGAGATGATCGCCAAGCCCGCCGGCGAAGAACGACGGAGCAGTTCGGGCACCGCCCGCTTTTCCCAACTGATCCGCCCGCTTACCCCGGTCGAGGCCCTCCCACCGTATCGCTTCGTGTATTTCGATCCCCTGACCTCGGAATACCGCACCTTGGAATCGCCCCCCGCCCCGCTCTCCCTTCAGGGTGGTCCCTCCAACGAACCGGGAGCCGCTGGCGGTCTCGCTTTCCTGCCCGCTGGAACAAGACCGCTCAAGTCCTTCGGGGAGCCACGGTCAGGTTTCCTCTGGTGGTGGCAGGTCATTCCAGCCCTTCTCGTTCTCGTTCTGATCAGCCTCGCGGCCAAGCAAAAGATGGAGGCCCGACGCCTCGCGGGTGAGCCGGCTCGCGCACTGGCGGCC
>JALQTQ010000240.1 GCA_023263995.1 Akkermansiaceae bacterium
TGATCGAGGACACCACCGACCTCTTCGGCGTGAACTTCCGAACCACGATGGAGACGCTCTTCACCACGCTTGAGCACACGGCACGGATGGTCGAGACCACCGGAGAGAGCCGCGACTTCAAGAAGAGCGACCTGGACGCGAAGAAGGAGCGCTTAAAGCAGGCCATCGCCGCCACGCTTGAGGAGTCCCTGTGTGCCGGTGGCCGGCACGGTGTCGAATGCGAACATCACACTTCGGTCGTTCAGCGTCTCAAAGCCAGCGATGAGTTGATCAGCTTCAATTACGACTGCCTGCTCGACGAAACGTTGAAGATCCATGGTAACGGCAAGTGGGACGCACGTTACGGCTACGGCTTTCTACTGAGTCGCGGCGGTTCGCTCACTGGAGACCAGCACTGGCAGCCCGGCACACCGGCGGGATCAAAGGAAGCCTCTTGCCACCTCTACAAGCTTCATGGGTCGCTTCACTTCCAGGTAAAGGGTCGGAAAGACGATCCCTCGTTCCATGACGTGAAGCTGAAGGTTCGCCCATACACCAAGCAGAACAGCAAGCTGCACTTCACGATCATCCCGCCCGAGTCCAACAAGAGCTACGACAAGGGGGTGTTCAAACGGCTTTGGAAACTGGCAGGCGAAGCTCTTCACCGGGCGAAGACGCTGGTCATCATCGGGTATTCGTTTCCGCCCACAGACTCCCACGCCAATGCCCTCTTCCGCATCAGCGTCAAGAAGGCCGGATTGAAGAACCTCGTCATCGTGAATCCTGACAGGGATGCCCGTCGCCGCACTCGGGACGTTCTCAGCCGGGGTCTCAACAGCTCCACCCGCATCCACGTATTCGACTATCTGTCCGAGTTCGCTGCCGCGCCTCGAACCATGTGGGACCGATAGTAGGAATTTCCATGCGCACCGTTATCAGAGTCCTCTCAGCCCTTGGGGTCCTCGTCTCCATCGGCTGGATCTTGTTCGCTCCGGGCTTCGAGCCGGTTCTCACCGGGATCGGATCGGTGGTAAGCGTCGGAAACACGCCCCCCGGTGGGATCTGGCGTGAGGCATGACCCTAATGGTGCCAGGCAAATTTGAGTGCTGACGGCTCAGGAACACCGTGTTTTCAATGATTGTGGCACGGTCAGCACTTTCGAAAACTGGGAAATTGCTCCTCCCTATCAACTTTTTCGGGGTGCAAAGGGCCTGCCTCTTTCGCATGCGCGGAACTGGTTGCACTGTCGAAGCGGATGGTCTTGCAACTTTCCAGCATCCATTGGCATCGCATTACGTTTGTCATTCGCCGCTATTCTTGATCGGGTGACTGCCCAGCCTCTTTGCCCGTGGGATGGGAGCCGACAAGTGATGATGGCGATCATGCCTCAGCCCCGAAGTTTGATTCAGCAAAGCGGCGATCCTCGCCGCAGTCAAAAGTCTCCACCTTCCGGAGCCGGGTTTTCGGCTGCACTTGATCGATGTTGAGAGCGGAGTGGCGGATCTCTCTTGGCATTTCCCCCTTTTTTGGTCATCGCTGGGCAATGAAGATTGTGTTTGGGATTGTGTTGCTGGCCTTTTCGCCCTGCGGCGTGGGAAGCGCGGAGGAAAAGCCCAACCTCATTTTCCTGATGGCCGACGACCAGAACACCCTGTCGGTCGGGTGTTATGGCAACCCGGAGGTGAAGACTCCGAACATGGACTCCTTGGGTGCCGATGGCATGATTTTCGAGCGACACTATGACACCACCGCCATCTGCATGGGGAGTCGTGCCAATGTCTTTACCGGTCGCTATGAATACAAGACGGGTTGCAACTTCGGGCACGGCGACTTAGCGGCGGGACTCTGGGCGAAATCCTATCCTGCTCTTCTGCGAGAGGCGGGGTATCTCACCGCCTTTGCCGGCAAGTTCGGGATCGTGGTCGCGGGCAAAGGCATCTGCGAAGAGGAGTTCGACTTCTATGGCGGCGGACCGGACCAGACCCACTACGAAACCGCGAAGAACGCCAACATGAGGCGGTTTGCGCAGGAATTTCCTCATTCCACCTTGGCCTATGGGGCCTTCGGTTGCGAGGTCATCCGGGAGTCGGTGAAGCAGAAGAAGCCCTTCTGCCTGTCCATCAGCTTCAAGGCACCGCATCGCCCGGTGACGCCGGACCCGAGATTCGACTCCATTTATCGGGGCAAGACTTTTACCAAACCGCCAAACTTCGGCCGACCGTATGGTGAGCATCTCTCGAAACAGAGCCAACAGGGGCGGCAATTCGAGCGCTTTCACTCTTGGGATTACGCCACCCGATACGATGAAGTGATGGGCAAATACTACCAACAGATTTATGCCATTGATGTCGCGCTCGGTCGTATTCGGGAGGAGCTTGAAAAGCAGGGGGTCGCCAAGAACACGGTGATTATTTACACCAGCGACAACGGCTTCATTTGCGGGTCGCACGGTTACGGATCCAAGGTCCTCCCGATGGAGGAGTCATCGCGGGTGCCCCTCATCATCTTCGATCCGCGCAAGGCCACAGCGGGGAAAGGGCTGCGCTGCCGTCGTTTGACCGGAAACATCGACTTTGCTCCGACCTTGCTGGAACTGGCGGGGCTGGAGCCGGTGGACGGAATGGATGGCCGGAGCCTTGTGCCTCTGTTGGAGGATCCTTCGATTGGCGGGCATGAGGAACTGGCCTTGATGAACACCTTTCCGCCGGCTCCGACCACCTCGCTCAGTGTGGTTTCGGGGGATTTCAAATACACTTATTGGTGGTTTGAGAATGATGAAATGAAGGCCTGCGAGGAATTGTTCGACCTCAAGCGGGATCCGTATGAGCTGACCAATCTGGCTGGGGACGAAGCCGCTGCGGGAGTATTGCAGGACATGCGACAAAAGTACGACAAACGTCTGAGCCACTGGAAGGAGGAGATGGTGAATGCGAAATCCTACGGAGCCTATGTCACCCTGTTTGACCGGGAGATCCCGATGTCCGCCAAGGCTCCGCTTTTGAAGCGTGCCCGGCGGTAGGAGTTTGCCTGCCATTCCCGAGGTCTCCAATTGTCGCTGGTCTGGGAAACGGAGGTTGTTCAGGCCATGAGATCGAATGCTCGAAAACGGCGGATCTCACGGGAGGTCTGTCTTCATGCCGAATCGCATGTGCCAGTCATGAGGGGTGGAGCTTCGAGGTGAAGACGGATTCAAGTTATCCTTGGTGGAGGGTCCGAAGGAAACGCTTCCCTTGTCCGCGGTCGGTCGATGGTAGAGTTCTACCGGGATGTCGATTTTCAAACGGAAAAGGAGGAGGAGTGGTGATGACCCGGTGGCTCCCGGGAGAAAAAAAGCCGGTCCGTGACGTCGTCAACGGACCGGCCAAAAAGGAAAGGTTGGGATGGTGTCTTAGAAGCGATAGTCGACCTGCAGCGACACCTGGGTGATGTCGTTGAAGAAGTCGTTGGCATCGAAGTAGGCTGCCTTGAAAATGGCAGTGGCATTGTCGTTCAGCTTCTTCATCAGCACCATGTCCGCTTCCCAGCCGTAGTTGGCATCGAGCTTGTCATCCATGTAGTGATGGAGGAAGCCCTTGAGAACGAGGCCGCCGGGGAGGCCGGCCTTGGTGATGTCGGCGTAGAAGTCGGTGAGGCCTTCATAGCTGGCGTTGCCGAAAGGCAGGCCGATCCGGTTGAAGATGAAGGAATCGGCGAAGCCATTGAAGGCGTGCACAGTGGCCAGCGGGGTGACAAAGCCGTCGCCGAGGTATTCCACGCCCATGTTGACCGGACAGCCTGCAGCTTCGGTGGAGTATTTGAAGTGGCCGTAGACTGCATCGTATTCCCCGTTGATATTGGGGCGGCCCGGGGCATCGCCATCCTGATAGGCAAACTCGGAATAGAACCCGTTGTTTTGCCAGAAAAGTCCGAAGGTGCTGGTGTCGCCGATGGAGTCGACTGGGAAGGTCGGGAAGCTCTGTGAAACATCGATGTCGATCAAGTAAGCGTAACCGCCGACTTTCCCGATCGAGGTCTTCCCGGAGACGTCGAAAAAGTGGAAGTCGCCTTCGAAGTCATGCAGGGGGTGGGCACTGGGTGCAGTCACCCCGAAGATGCGTTGCACCCGGTCGGCGTAGGCATAGCTGATCGAGAAATCATCCTTGGCGTAGGCGAGCTCGACGGCGTCGAAGGTTTGCTCGTTTTGACGCCAGCCCACATTACCGATAAAGGCGGCATTGTTGCGGATGATCCGCTGGCGGCCGACGGTGGCCGAGAGGCCATTTTTGGCGTAGCGCAGGTAGGCTTGGTTGAGTTCGTTGTTGTTCGGGTCGCCAATGAAGGTGTTGTTGAACCGATAGGGATCGGTGAGACCCACCCCGGGGCTCCCCCCGATGGCTTGCACCGCGCCGGGAAGCGGGTTGGAGGCGAAGTCCTCGACAAAGGCGTGAGTGCCCTCCCCTTCGATAAAGGCTGAAAAGCCGTTGAAGTCGCCGAGCTTGAGGCCGAGCCGCCCACGCACGGTGAAGGCCTGGGAAGCCTCAAAGTTTTCTTCGTCCCGAAACTCGTAGCGAGTCCGGAAATCTCCGGTAAAGGAGATCTTTTTCATAAAGTCTGCACCGCCTGAAGGAGGGGAGGGAGACAGGGTGGTTTTCTCGTCCGCAGACAGGAGGGGCAGGTTGAGGGCGATCAGACCGATCGCCAGATTGTGTTTTCGTTTCATGGTGATGTTCTCAAGTTGAGATTTTTTCGGGGGAAAGGGTCAGGGTTTTTTTTGAAAGAGATAGAGGTTGCCATCTTCTCCCGCCACTGTCGGTGCTTGGGTGGACGGGTGGTAGGCCAGGGCGTAGAGCGGGTAGTCGGAGAGTTCCTTGACCCACCTTTCGGTGAGGTCGGGGAGGGCGAGCAGGCGCAGGCTCCGGTCATCGCCCACGGCCGCGAGACTTTTGCCATCGGACGAAAAGGCCACGGTGTAGAAAGGATCCTTGCGCTGCGGGGTGAAGGTCTTCACGGCTTCGCCGGTCTTCACCGACCAGAGTCGGATGGTGCCGTCTTGGCTTGGGCTGGCGAATTGTTGGCCATCGGGTGAAAAAGCCCCGCGATAGACGTCGCTGGTGTGGCCTTGCCAGATGGTGGCCTTGCCGGTCGAGAGGTCCCAGAGGCGGATCGTCTTGTCGCTGCTGCCGGAGGCCAGGGATTTGCCGTCGGGTGAAAAGGCGAGGCCGTAGATTTGGCGTTCGTGTCCGGCCA
>JALQTQ010000241.1 GCA_023263995.1 Akkermansiaceae bacterium
GGGGCCGGAGATGGCACCACAGGACCGCTTTGATTTGGCCGAGAAAAACGGGCAGGCGGTCGAAACATACCGGCAGGAAGCTGGCCGCGATGCCGGGCAGGCTGGGATCGTGATGAAAGTGGCGGATCTTCGTGTGATCATCGCAACCTTCTCTGAGGTGCTCGGGAGTTTGCTTCGGGGAAATCGCCGGGATGATGGTCTGTGGCATTCATACAACATCCTCGAGGTCGATCCTTCCGCGCGGACCATGGAGATCCGGCCCTTGTCTTTGATGCTGGAAGGGCAGGTCGCGATTCTCAGTGCGGGTCTCCTTTCCGGAGAGGAGGCCGTCGGGTTGTTGGAGGGGCTCGAAAGGAGCGAACTGAAATCGAAACGCCACCCGACCTATCTTCTCTACCCTGATCGCGACCTTCCGCGATTTTTGGAAATGAACCGGATTGGGGAAGAGGATCTCAACGAGGTGCCCTTCCTCGCCAACTTGGCCAAATCAGGCGATGAACGTTTGGTGTATCAGGACGAGAGGAAGGTGTGGCGCTTCCAGGACTCGCTGGTGAATGGGTATGCCCTGGCTCATGCGCTGGATCAGGCTGGGGTGAGCGGCGAGGAACGTCGGGCCATCGAGACGCTTTACGAGAAGGTTTTTCAACATCGTTCCTTCACCGGAAGGAGTGGGTCCATGTTTGGATATGAAGGCTTGGGCTGTGTTTACTGGCACATGGTGTCGAAGTTGATGTATGCCGCCCAGGAAGTGGTGAATCAGGTCCTTGGAGAACAAGGACCGGGAGACTGGGGGACTCGGGCCATCCGTTGTTACTTCAGGGTCCAAAGTGGCTTGGGTTTCCGGCAGACCCCGGAACAATTCGGAGCCTTTCCGGCCGAACCCGACTCCCACAGCCAAGGACGGCGGGGAGCCCAACAACCCGGATTAACGGGGCAGGTCAAGGAGGGGATTCTCTGCCGACTGGGCGAACTCGGAATCTCTCTCAGCGAAGGGTGTCTTGCCTTCCGTCCCCGTTTGCTGCGTCGCCAGGAGTTCGCGGGCGGCGAGGTCACCTTCACCCAGGCCCGCACTCCGGTGATTTATCGCGTGAGCGAGGAATTGCAGGAGCCGTTGGCGCGGGTCTTTACCCGCAATGGGAAAGAACTCTCGTTTCCTGGTGGCAGACTCGATCCGTCAAGCAGTCGAATGGTTCTTTACGAAGACGAAGCGATCGAGAAGATCGAGGTCCTCGTTCCGTCCTGCGATCTCATTTCCTGACCCCTTGATCCCATGTCCTCAGAAAACGTTACCAGACTCAGCACCCGGGAGAAGGTCGGATACGGCCTCGGCGATACCGCTTCGAACATCTTCTTCTTTGGGATCAACGGCTTCATCTTCTTCTACTACACCGAGGTCTGCAAAATCCCGGCGGCTTCTGCGGGAACCCTCCTCCTTTTGCCGCGTCTTTGGGACGCCATTTCTGATCCCCTGATGGGAGCAATGGCCGACCGAACGAGGACGCGATGGGGGACCTACCGCCCCTATCTGCTGTGGCTTGCCATTCCCTTCGGCATTTTTGGCTTTCTGACCTTTGCCAATCCGGACCTCGGGGACACCGGGAAACTGGCTTATGCCTACGTGACCTACATCCTCCTGATGACCGTTTACACCGCGATCAATGTGCCCTACTCGGCCTTGATGGGGGTGATCAGTCCGCTTCCCGAAGAAAGGACAAAGCTGGCGACCTACCGTTTTGTCGGGGCTTTCAGCGGGCAGTTGCTCATCTCCTTCGCCTTTCTACCCTTGGTCTATGAGTTGGGTGGCGGTGACAAAGGTGTCGGCTTCCCGCGCGCGATGGCGGTGATGGCAGTGATTGCCACCATTCTTTTCTTCCTCACCTTTTTCTGGACCAAGGAACGGGTGAAGCCCCCGACGCATCAAAGTGATCTCAAAGGCGATATCAAGGCACTCGTGCAGAACCGACCCTGGGTTGTCATGGTGGTAGCAGCCATTCTCACCCTGACAGCGGCGGCGGTAAGATGGACCATCATGCCACAGTACCTGAAGTATTACTTCGGGGTCGGGGAGGAAAAGGTCTGGTGGTTCATGGACGGCACCAGTTTGGCCTTGACCACCGGGAGTGTGGCCTTTCTTGCCGGGGTCTTTCTCACCCCGTTTTTCAGCAAGCGCTTCGGGAAGAGAAACAGCCTGATGGGTCTGACTTTGCTGAATGGTTTTGCGATTCTGGCAATTTATTTCGTTCCCCGCGATGGTTACACGACTCTCTTGGTCCTGAACGTGGTGGGTAATCTGATTGCAGGCCCGACCCCGGCCTTGGTTTGGTCGATTTACACCGACGTAGCGGATTACGGGGAATGGAAGTCGGGCCGGCGGGTGACCGGGATGGCCTTTTCGGCAGCCATGTTCGCCCAGAAGCTCGGGATCAGCATCGGACCGTGGATTTGTGGCAGAGTTCTCGGGAAAGCGGGATTCGATCCCGACCAGCCGATCACCGAGTCGATGCTGGAGGCCTTTCGGGAAATGGCCTGTCTTTTACCCGGAATCCTCGCGATCGTGAACGGGTTGGTCTTGCTCTTTTATCGCCTCGGCGAGGACGAGGTAAGGCAGATTACCGCAGACCTCCAGAGACGTCGCAGCGAGAATTAGCGCGGGGCGGCGGTCGTTTTGCCCTTGATGAGCTTTCCGCTGATCGACACGTGGTGACGATCGCCGAAGGGTTTGCGGATGCGCGTGTCGAGACGTTCGGCACCGGTCATCCCGATTGAGCGAAAGGGGATTTCGAGGGTCGTGAGCGGCTTGCTTTTTTTCCGGTTGAGAATGCCATCATATCCCGTCACCGAAACATCATCGGGCACTTCCAGTCCGTGGGCCTTGAAGCCGTCGATGAGATCGTAAGCTTGGTGGTCGGCCGCGCAGACCCAGGCCGTGACGCCATTCTTCGTACGCTCCACCGCTTCGGTAATGCTTTCTTCAACTGATTTGAAGGCCCGCGGAAAAATGCCGAGCAGGTCGCGGTCGTGGATTCGGATCTTCTTACGGGCCATCTTTTCAATGAAGGCACTGTAACGTCGGAAGGACCAACTGGCCTTGTTGGGGTATTCGCGGGTGTAGAATCCGATGCGTTTGTGCCCGAGCGCAAGAAGATGGTCGATGATCGTGGAAATGCCTGCATAGTGATCGACATCGACACAATCGATCGATTCCTCACCCTGTTGTTCCACGAGGGAAACCAAGGGATATCTCAACGAGAGTTGTTCCACCAACTTGCGGGCAAAGGGGTAGATGAGAAGGATGCCCCGGTTCTTTCGCTTACGAAGGCATTCCAGTCCGGCCATGACGGGGCCGGAGAGATCCGTGGTCTCGGGAGGGATCAAATCCACGCTGAGAGTGATTTCGTTGTTTTGGGCGTATTCGGAAACTCCGGCAAGAATCTGCTCGCCAGGGCTTTGGTATTCCCCGCGAAAATATTCCTCGGTATCGGTACAAATCAGGACCGAAAACGCAGGCCGGGCCTTGGCTTTCTTGGCAGCGGGGCTGCGGTTCTCAAGATGGGTGTAGCCCAGTTCGGCTGCGAGCTGGAAGACCTTGGCACGTGTGACCGCGCTGATCCCGGCATGATTGGTAAAACAGCGAGAGACGGTAGCCCGGGAGATTCCCAAGCGGTCGGCGATCGTTTGCTGATTGATGTCCGGCATCGTTCGGAGGGTCCAGCCTGCCCATGCTTTCACAAATGGCAAGAGTAAGGAAAGGGGGTAACGATGGTGGAAAATCAGGGCAGAGTCCTGAATGATTCACGATTGGCTTGGTTCATACGGTCTTCTTACAAAAGGAAAAGGGATCTCGTAGCGGTGACGAAATGAACTTGGATCTCGACCCCCGATCCGATTAAAGAGAGCCATGAGAAGACGTGCGGGAGAGGCGAGGGAGAATCGTCATGCCAGTCCACGTGGCGAGCGCGAGGCCAAGCCGCGTAACGAATCTGATTTGGAAGAGATCCTTTCCGGTCAACCTGAGCCGTTTTTGTTGATTCTCGATTGCGTTAAGGACCCGAACAATCTTGGCGCGATTTTGAGGACCGCTGACGGGGCTGGAGTTGATACCGTGATTGCCCCGAAGGACAAGGCGGTGGGGCTCACCGACACCGTGCGCCGGGTGGCGGTGGGGGCAGCCGAGAGTGTTCCCTTTGTCAAGGTGACCAACCTGGCCCGCACAATGAGGGACTTGAAGGAACGCGGCATCTGGATTGTGGGAACCTCCGACCGAGCCACCCAGTCTTTGTATGAGACTGATTTGAGAGGGCCGCTGGCCTTGGTCATGGGGCGCGAGGGGGAAGGGATGAGACAACTGACTGAAAAGGAGTGTGATTTTTTGGTGCGTTTTCCGATGAAGGGAAAGGTCGACTGCCTGAATGTCAGTGTTTCGGCCGGAGTGTGTCTTTATGAAGCGGTGAGGCAGAGAGGGTCGTGAGAGCGAGAATCCTCTCCGACCTTCATCTCGGACATCCCGCATCGCGGCTCAGCCACCCGGGAATGTTGGAGCCGGCGCTTGAGGGGATCGATCATCTTGTATTGGCGGGTGATGTTTGGCAGCAGTGCGAGGTGGGGCCATGCCGGGAGGAGGCTCGGCAAAAGCACGAGGAACTTCTGACCATGGTCCGGGAAATGGGGATCACGGTTGAGGTGCTGCGGGGAAATCACGATCCCGAGGAAGGGGCCGGTGTGGTTTGGCTGGCGGACCGGGCCATTCTCGTGACCCATGGCGATGCAATTTATTCCGACGCCTCTCCCTGGTCACGGGAGTTACCGAAGTGTCGACCCGAGGTCGAAGAGATCATTGCCCGTTATGCCCCGTTTGAGCATTTGCCGGAAGCGTGTGCCGACCGAGCCCGCGAGATTGCCCTCGTCCTGAAGTTTCATCCCCTGCCAAAGCTACCGCCGCCCTTGAATTATTTCGCCACTGCCCTCTGGCCTCCGGGCCGGTCTTTTCAAATGCTGAGGGTTTGGCGAAAAATGGGAGAAGAGGCTCATCGTTTTTTGCGCCGGACCGGGTCCGGGGCTTCCGTGCTCGTCTGCGGGCACTTCCACCGGGCCGGAATATGGGAAAAAGACGGTCGGCTGGTGCTCAACACCGGGGCCTTTATGCGCGGGTGTCAGGCCCGAGCAGTGGACTGGGACGGGAAAGAGCTGACCGCACGGG
>JALQTQ010000242.1 GCA_023263995.1 Akkermansiaceae bacterium
CATCATCCCATGAGCGAAAGCAAACCTGAGATCACCGCCTACCTGAAAACCTTTTGTGGCTGGAGCGAAGGCGTCCGGGCCATCATGCGAAAGTATGACCTGCCCTTCGAAGAAAAAGACATCATCAAGAATCCGGCCTTTCGCTGGGAGATGGAACAGCGGAGCGGTCAACCGCTCAGCCCTTGCGTCGAGGTGAACGGGGAGATGCTGGCGGATGTCAGTGGAGAAGAAGTCGAGGCTTATCTCCTTCAAAAGGGGCTGGTGGAGGCCAACGAGGTCGAACCTGATGCCCCTATCGATTCCTCCTGCTCGCCCGAGCAACACGCTCGCCAGGCCCAAGCCGACGCGGAAGCGCGGGGACAGGCTGGCAAGATTGTCTTTTTGGACTAAACGGGAGCAAGCTGGACGAAGCGGGAGAGTGCGGTGGTCTTCTCTCGCACTCCATCTCTTGGGACCGGCGATGATCGGGCTCCGTGTTTTTGCTGGGCTCCTAGTTTGTTTGATTGAAGGTAGCTACTCCCGGCAAGACTTCGGCGGTTCTGAAAAGAGAACCCGCCAGCGCTGGGGAGCAGTTAGGATCGGAGAACGGGGAGTCTTCCTGCTGCCCGACGAGAATGATGGCGAGGCGTCCGGTCAACCGCCGTCGGTCGTTTTTCATGGGAGTGGTGAGGGCTTTCAGCATCAGGAAGGCAAGCGGCCCATCAGGTTGAACCTCGTGGTTCGGATACGTTCAAGAGGCCAGAACCGTGTGGGCTTTTTTTGGCGGACCGAGCAATCACACTTGATTTCGGGAAGGAAATTCCCTTGCTTTGCTCATGGCGGAACCTTCTTTGGCTCTTTCTTTTGATGATGTCCTTTTGACGCCGGGACTGAGCGAATTACTTCCCTCGGAATCCGATGTGACGACCCAACTTTGCCCGGGAATTCCTCTGAACATCCCGGTCGTTTCGGCGGCCATGGATACTGTTTCGGAAACCGAATTGGCGATTGCGCTGGCCAGAGAGGGCGGCCTTGCCGTCATCCACCGGGCTTGTCCGATCGAGGAGCAGGCCTCGATGGTGGCCAAGGTCAAGCGGTCGGAGAATGCCGTGATTTACCGTCCCCTGACCGTGTCGCGGAAGCTCACGGTGGCGGCAGTTCGCGAGATCATGGCGCGCGAAGGATTTTCCGGTTTCCCGGTGGTTGATGACCAAGGGCGTCTTGAGGGCATGGTGACGGGCCGTGATTTGCGCCACATCCCCAGCGAAGAGGCTCTCGTCGAGGATGTTATGACCCCCATCGAGCGCCTGCACATTGGGACGGCCAAAATGGGACAGAGCGAGGCCCGTGAGATTCTTTACAAGAACCGCATTGAGAAGCTACCCTTGCTGAATGAGGATGGCACTCTGGCGGGTCTCATCACGGGAGCGGATATCGAGAAGCGGATCACCTTCACCTGCGCGGCCAAAGACCCAAACGGGCAGTTGCGCTGTGGGGCGGCGGTGGGGCCGGGGCCAGAGTTTTTGGAGCGGGCCAAGGCCCTGATCGACGCGGGGGCTGATGCTCTTTTTATCGATGCCGCAACCGGGCACACGACCCGGGTGATGGAGGTGATAGGAAAGCTACGGGAGCTGGGCGATACCCCGGTGGTGGCTGGAAATGTGGTGACTGCCGAGGGTGCTCGGGATTTGATCAAAGCCGGAGCGGCCTGCCTCAAAGTGGGAGTGGGACCAGGATCGATTTGCACCACTCGCGTTATTTCCGGGGTGGGGATGCCGCAATTCACGGCCGTGCAGAATGTTGCCGAGACCGCGCACGAAGAAGGGGTCCAGGTCATCGCCGATGGTGGCATTCGGTATTCCGGTGACATCACCAAGGCCCTCGCTGCCGGAGCGGACCTTGTCATGCTCGGATCACTGCTGGCCGGGACGAGGGAAAGTCCGGGGCAAACGGTCCACTCGCAGGGGCGTCGATTCAAAACTTACCGCGGGATGGGGTCGATTGGGGCCATGCGCAAGGGAGCCGGCGATCGGTATGGTCAGAACTCCAGTGGTAAGCTGGTGGCCGAAGGCGTGGAGGGGCGGGTGCCATACAAGGGGCCATTGGCCGATGTCGTTTTCCAACTGATGGGTGGTCTGCGGTCGGGGATGGGCTACGTGGGTGCTCGAAACCTGCAAGAACTGCGTGAAAAGGCCGAGTTTGTGCGAATCACTCCAGGTGGTCTGCGCGAAAGCCACGCCCACGACATCACCATCACCGAAGAGCCGACCAACTATCAACCCGCCTCCTGACTCTATCGCTATGCAAGAAATTAACCATGTCGCCGTTCTCGATTTCGGGTCCCAATACACCCAGTTGATCGTTCGGCGGGTTCGGGAGCTGGGATTTTTCGCCAAACTTTACTCGCCCGAGGACCTTGCGGAGATTGGTTCTCCAGGGGCGGTGATCCTCTCCGGGGGACCGAAGAGCACGAGCGAAGCGGATGCTCCGGATATCGACTTCGATCGCTTGAAAGCCTTTGAAGTCCCGGTGTTGGGGGTGTGCTACGGGATGCAGTTGCTCAACATCAAGTTTGGAGGCTCGGTCAAGGCCAGCAACAAGCGCGAATACGGAGCTGCGGCTCTTCGTCCGACCTGTCACGACGACTTGTTTGAGGGGATTTCAAATGACTCGCAGGTCTGGATGAGTCACTCCGATACCGTGCAGGATCTCCACCCGGACGCGGAAGTGATCGCGACCAACCAGCACGGGACTCCGGTGAGTCTACGCTGGCCCGGAAGGTTTTTCGGGATTCAGTTTCATCCGGAGGTCACTCATTCACACGATGGTCTCCGCATTCTCAACAACTTTCTCCTGCAGGCCAAGAACTTGCAACCCTTCCACATTGAGGATTTCAAACGGGAAATGATCGAGGGCATTCGCGCGCGTGTCGGTTCCAAGCAGGTCGTCTGTGGAGTGAGCGGCGGGGTCGATTCTACGGTGTTGGCGGTCCTTCTCAAGGAAGCCGGGGTGAAAGTTCGGGCAATCTTTGTCGACAACGGCCTGCTGCGAAAAGACGAGGCCGCGGTGGTGCAGAGCAACTTCCACCGCATGGGCGTCGACATCGAAACCATCGACGCCTCGGAGGAGTTCCTCTCGGCCTTGGCCGGGAAGGATGACCCTGAGGAGAAGCGCAAGATCATCGGGAACCTCTTTATCAAAGTCTTCTGGGACACGGTGGGGGATGCCGAAATGCTGGCGCAAGGAACCCTTTATCCGGATGTCATTGAGAGTGCCTCCAATGCCAAGTCGAAGGCCTCGGTCATCAAGACCCATCACAACCGGGTGCCCAAGATTCTCGAGCTTCAGGCGCAGGGTAAGGTTCTCGAGCCGCTCGCAGAGCTCTTCAAGGATGAGGTTCGCGAGTTGGGGGCGGCACTCGGCATTGCTCCCGATATCCTCGGACGTCATCCCTTTCCCGGGCCGGGATTGGCGGTGCGTTGCCCGGGAGCGGTCGACCGCGAAAGACTAGATATCATTCGAGAGTGCGATGCGATCTTCATCGGGAAACTCAAAGAATTTGGTTGGTATGATCGCGTCTGGCAGGCTTACGCTGGCCTCATTCCAGTAAAAACGGTGGGGGTAAAAGGCGACGAACGGAGCTACGAGTGGGCCACGAACCTGCGGGCAGTAATCTCTGAAGATGCGATGACCGCCGAGTGGGTCGATTTACCGGCTCAATTGCTCCGTGAAACGAGCCAAGATATCCTGAACGAGGTCAAAGGGATCAATCGAGTCCTTTACGATATCTCAACCAAGCCGCCTGCGAGTATCGAATGGGAGTGATTAGACCCGGGCTGCTCGCTTGAGCACCTTGATGATCAGGACGGATCAGATTCGTTTCGGGAATTCGGGATTTGCGCTCGTGCGGCTCAGCCGCTTAGGATTTCGGCGACATGAAGACCATTGCCATTCTCGCCACTGCCGCCACCCTGGCCTCTGCCCATGAATACCATCATCACGAAGGATGGTTGAAGACTCCCGAAGGCCTCGAGCACATTGGAAACTCCCATGGGGAAATCGACGTCGATTCGGCGGGGAACTTCTACGTTTCGGTGGTTGGTGGGGAAAAGAGTGGGATCCAAGTCTACTCGCCTGAGGGGAAATACCTCCGCAACTTACCCAACGCCCGCAACAATCACCACGGGTTCACCATCGTGCAGGAGGACGGTAAGGACGTCATCTACGCGGCCTGCCTCGGGGATAGTCAGACCGCGGTCTTGAAGCTGGACTTGGAAGGAAAGGTCCTCCTTGAGATCCCGCTCTCGGCCATTCCCAAGGAGGTGGGTGAAAAGTTTGCCCTGACCCATGCTGATGCTGCGCCCAATGGTGATATCTGGGTCATCGACGGTTATCGGTCCGACCGCATTTTTATTTTTGACAAAGATGGGAAATACAAAAGCGTCGTGGGAGGCAAGAAAGAGCCCTATCTTTTCAGCACCGCTCACAAGTTCGGTTTCGACCATCGATATGATCCGGTTCGGGTCCTTGTTTGCGACCGCAGCAAGGACCGGCTCGTGCACCTCGACCTTGACGGTAAGATGATCGGAGAATTTGCCAAGGGGGTGGCCCGTCCTTGCAACGTCGATTTCCACGGTGACCAAGTCTGTGTGGCCCAACTTGCCAGCGGGGTCTCGATCTTCGACAAGGAAGGCAAGCTCGTGAAGCGCCTCGGCGCGAGTGATAACCCCAAAGAATTCAATACCAATAACGTCGCACCGCAGAAGTGGCGTAGCGGCATCACCACCTCGCCCCACGGTGCCACCTTTGACCAGGATGGAAACGTCGTCACCACCGAGTGGAATAAATGGGGTCGCATCCTGCGCTGGGATGTGAAGGAGGACTAAGTGATGCCGGTCCCTTATTTTGCGCTGGTGCATCCCTCGGGGTGCGCCATTACTTGTCCGAGCCCGTGACGGTGAGGAAAAAGAAGCGGCGTTGACTGACGCGAGGGGACCTTTCTTCCCTGAAAAAAGTCTGGGCGATGCATCTCCTCCGCCCCGATTCAGGAGCGGCCTTCTCATGCTGGGGAGTGGGTTCGTAGGAGAATCGCTTACCTTGTAAGAGATTGCGGGCTACACAGGTAAGGTCGGTCCTCCCGCCATATCCCGAAGCCCGCAAGGTAGGAGCGGTCGAAAGCGTGTCGGGTGA
>JALQTQ010000243.1 GCA_023263995.1 Akkermansiaceae bacterium
AGGTCCGCCAAGGCGGCAGCGATCTGTTCCTTGCGGCCGCCATCCCCTTCAAAGGGATTCTTGTCCGTGGCCCCGGTTGCATCGGGAACCTCTTCCTCATCGTAAAGACTCAAACTGCGGTCTTGAGCCGCGACATTATCCGACGAAGGCCGTCCTCCATCCTCCCGCACTCCGGCCCGGGCAATCTGCAACTCCCGCAGTTTCTGACGGGACATCTCATAATCTTCCCTCGCCCGGCTGTATCGACTTTCATCGAGGGAGAGGTCAATGGTAGCGGCCTGCTTCTGGGCGAGCCTTTCCTCCAGCCCCTCAGTCAGGCGTCTGGTCAACTCCAACTTTGCCTCGGCACTCTCAAGCGGTGCACCACCAATGCCCTTCTCCTTGAGTGCCTCGACCCCCGACTCAAGTTGATCGACCTCCACCTGGAGCTGATCCAACTTGCCCCGTGCACTCCCGAGCATCCCGGACTCGCTCATTCCGAAAGGGGTCGAATTCCCGCTCTCGAAATAGGGAATCCCATACTCCTGAATCATTGTCCTCAGCTCCTTCTGCTTTTCCCGCACCAGATCGCTCTGAGCCATGATCTCCTCATCGAGCGCGGCCAAGGCAGCTTCAGCAGCATCCCCCTTATCTCTCATTGAATGGGCGGACTTCGGGGACCGGAGAACGAGGGGCGTTGATACCATCAACAACAAGCCCATGACCACGCAAGCGGCGCACAGCATGACCACCTTTCGGCGTCGATTCCGCCTCGCCCGCTGACGGGACCGTTTCAGTTCATCGCGCCACACTTTCTCCTGCCTGGCCATTTCCCCCTTCGCCAAAATCTTTTCGCGCCGTTCCTTCGAAAGCTTCCACTCGTCCTTGGTTCCCTTCTGATGCGCCGCCACCAGCACCCCGTGAATCTTCTCCAGCCGTTCCTTGCAGGCCTTCAACTCCGGGCGCTCCGAAATCAAACGCTCCAACTCCTCCGCTTCAAAAGCGGACGCCTCTCCCAACACCCAGGCCACCAGGCGGGCCTCGAGTTCCGGTTCGATGTAGGTCTGTAATTCGTCGCTCATCGTTCTCCTTTCCTAAAATTGATTGATCCCCGCCTTGCGCAGGCGCTCCCCCAGGTCCTTGAGCAAATGATGCAGGCGATACCCCACATTCCCCACGCTCATCTCGAGCTGCTCGGCAATCTCCTGATACTTCAACCCCTGAAAATACTTCATTTGCACCATCGTCCGGTCCCGCTCGGTCATTTCCGCCACCAACATCTGCACCATTCCCACCGCCTCCATCCGTCCCAATTCCTCATCTGGTCCCGCCAAGGCGGCCTCACGCTCTCCCGCCTTCTCCTCCAGACTTTCCCGCTTGTGTTTCCGGATCACGTTGTAAGCAAGGTTGCGCACGCAGCGAAACAACCAAGCGCGGGGAATCTCGACCTCGTCCCAGTGCTCATGCAACTTCAAAAAGGCATCCTGCACCACCTCCTCGGCTAGCTCCCTTCGACCCAGCAAGCCATAGGCATACCGCAACAACGGACTCTCTTCCTCGGAGAACACCTCCTCGAGGGATCGCCTCACCACCGGTTCCAATTTTTTACCGGGGAAACGCATGATCGACGGCCAAGAGGCCTGCTGTGATCTTCCTTGGGACACGGACGCACATTCTTTTCACCATCGCCGACATCTCAAGTTGCGAATCCTTGGAAAAAAATGAAACTTTCTTCGGGATTGCTCCCTTCAGGGTTCCCAGTTCAGCTCTCCCTGTTCAGAGTTCGGCATGTCCTTCGCCAGCCAGTTCGACGCTCTCCTCCGTGATCCGACGCCTCTCGTGCGACGGTTCCGGCGGCTCATCGAACCCTGCTCCGACCAACAACTGGAAACGCTCGCCCGTCAGAGTCAAACGCTGACCCGACGCCATTTCGGGCGCACCATGCGTCTTTTTGCCCCCCTTTACCTGTCGAACGAGTGCGTCAACAACTGCCAATACTGTGGCTTTTCGCGCGACAACCCCATCCTGCGCACCACCCTGACCGTGCCGCAAGTGGTGGCGGAAGCGAAACACCTCCACGACCTCGGCTTCCGCAACATCCTCCTTGTGGCCGGGGAGCATCCGAAGTTCGTCTCGGACGGCTACCTTCAGGAATGCATCGACGCCCTCAAGTCCCTCATTCCCACCATCGGCATCGAGGTCGGACCGATGGAGGACGACCAATACGGGGAATTGGTCGATCACGGTGCCGAGGGCCTCATCGTCTACCAGGAAACCTACCACCTCGAGACCTACCTCACGCTCCACACCGCGGGTCCCAAGAAGAACTTTCATTGGCGACTCGATTGCCCCGAGCGGGCCTACGCGGGCGGCTTCCGGCGCATCGGGATCGGGGCCCTCTTCGGCCTCGCCGACTGGCGATCCGAGGCTATCGCCCTTGCCACCCACCTCGACTACCTCCTCCGCCACTGCTGGAAGGCCGGCTTCACCATCGCCTTCCCCCGCATGCGTCCCCACGCCGGAAATTACCAATACACCCCGGACCCCGAGCTGTCGCTTGACGACCGGAGCTTGGTCCAGCTCCTGACCGCCTTCCGGGTCTGCTTTCCTCAGGTGGGCATCGTCCTTTCCACTCGCGAACCGGCCGCCCTGCGCGATTCCCTTTTCCCGCTTGGAGTGACGCACATTTCGGCGGGATCCCAAACCGATCCCGGCGGCTACACCGGCGCGGGCACCGACGACCTCCACCTCACGGTGAAAGGACGACGAGTCGAAGTAGAGGAGCCATCGCCCTGCCAACGCGCAACCGGACAGTTTGAAATCGACGACAAACGTCCCGTCGCCGAAATCGCCGCCCTCCTCAATCATCAGGGATTCGAACCAGTCTGGAAAGACTGGGACCCCGCCATCCTCGCAAAAACATGACCCTCACCATCAACGGCGAATCACACGAATTCGGGCCAGATCTCACCGTCCCGGCCCTCCTTGAGCATCTCGGGCTCCAAAGCAAACCGGTCGTCATCGAGCACAACGAAACCGCCCTCTCCCCCTCTGATTTCAAAACCTGTCCCCTCGCCGACGGCGACTGCCTGGAAATCATCACCATCGCGGCGGGCGGGTGATCTTTTCAAACAGTCGCAATTTTCAAAAGGATCAAGCCCCTCTCGATCGATGAACTCTTCGCATCAGATACCGGTTTGGAGGATGCCTTGAAAGAATGTCGCGATGAGCTTCGGTCCTACTCCGTGATTTGCGCATTCGGGATCCTTGCCCTTTTCAGCCTTCTGATTTTTCAGTTTGCCAGAGATCGCTCCGATCTGTTCGGCCCCTTTTGGCTTTTGTTTGTCCTTTTTCCGTCGTTCCTCAACCTACAGTCCCTCTCCAGCCGCCAGGAACTCCTTGAAACGATCAAGGCTCTTAAATCACGTCTTCCAAAAGAAAGGAACGATTAGATCCCAGGGACTGGCTATCTCCAGACTGCCACCTTCAATCCGGGTGGGTGGTCTGGAGACAGGCCCTCGATCGAGTGCCCCAACCCTCTGAGCCCAGGCAGATTCGCGGTCATCCGCGCCGATCTGGCCCCACCTACTCGGTCGGCCCCACCGGCTTTTCCTTCTCGACCGGAAGCTTCTCGGGAGCAGGGGCCGGGGTATCCTTGGATCCCATCACGGTGAACACCAGCACCCCAATAACAATCATGAGGCAGATCAGGAAAAGAGACTGCATGATGGCCATATTCCGTTGCAGCCGCACCATGGTGTCACTCACCTTTTCCTCGGAGTCTTGGACTTTCTGGAAAAGATTCTCCATGCGGATGTCGGAATCACGCATGCGCTCTTGAACGCGATCAAAGGTCTTCATGGTCGCCTTGCTGGTATCATCCATTCCCTTCAGGGTGTCGTTGAAGCCCACCATCGATTCATTGAAGCCCACCATCGACTCCACCAGCCTCTGATCCTTCGCTCCCGAATTCCTCAGCTGGCCATGGATTTCCTTGAGAGCCTTGCCCACGGTCAACTGAGACTTACTGAAGTTCTCCAGCCCCTTCATGGCCTCCGGCAGATGGGAAAGTGAATCTCGTAAAATCAGGTTATTCTCGGTCTGTGACTGCAACTGGCTACTGATCGCCCGCACCAAATCGACCATTTCAAGGTATCCCTCGGAAACTCGCGCCAGTTGTTGGTCACGCTTGGAGGGCCGACGCCAGAAAGCCCAGCGGCTGCTCGGCTTCTCCGGAGTGAAAAGCTCATGCCGCTCCCACGCAAAACAGGTTGCCCCATCGCTTGCGCGCATGGGCGTGCTTGAGCTCCAGCTCTCCGGCAAGTCTAGCTTGGCGTCCACGCAACACCCGGTGCCCCGGCATGAGGCCGGGAGCGAGCGATGGAACCACGGAGCCCAAAAGCAGCACGTGCCGCATGATTTCTCGCTCATGCCCCCACCTCGCTCGCGAGTTGATCGGCCGCGCGCTCCACAATCTTTTGGATCGTGGATGCCTCCAGCGAGGTGACAGAGAAATTGATCGTCATGGGTTTCAGCTCCCTTGTTGAGTTATGCGGATATGATGCGCGTGACGCGGTTGGCCTCGCCGCCCGGAAAGTGGAAGCCGCTGCCGTCGCTAAAGCGGGTGCCAGCCATGATCTGGCAAGGCTTGCCGATCAAATCTGGATAGCGGCCCTTGAGCTCTGCAATCCGCGCGGCGAGAGCCGGGAGGCTGTCAACGATCCCGTAAAAACCGTCAACGTAGAAGTGATATGCTTTCATCGGTTCAGCTCCTTTGATGGAGCATCAATGCCACATTATTTTGTGTGTCGCAAGCCTATTTTATCACCTCGCCGCCAATCACCGGATGGTGCAAAATGGCGCATCTGCAATTAATAATCTCCTTGGCTGGTCCCTTGGGGTCGCCAGGAAACTCCAATAGCACACCGCCCACCTCAAAACTTTCATCAAGCGCAACCTCTTGGCCATCTGCCTCCGCGTGACTTTCGCGGGTGCGCTTATCCTCTGCCGCGAGCCACTCCTTAACCATGGTCAGGCCGGTGGAACGCGCTGCGGTGTCTGCGCCGATCACCGATGCCGTGTGAACCTCCGTGCGTGCGATCCGGGCGGCCTGCCATGGAGCAAGGTGCCGAGCCTTTTCCTTGATCAAGTCGCGGAGCATTGCCTCACTCAATCCGGCCG
>JALQTQ010000244.1 GCA_023263995.1 Akkermansiaceae bacterium
AGCTCCGGATCAATGATCACCGAGGGGTGGTCCGTGTGACGCTTACTTTAGACCAAACCATTTTGGCGATTCAGACCGCCAGGGACACCCTTTATCCGGGTCTCCCATTCAGAATTTGCGAAACTTCGGGACGTTACTCTGGAATACTTGGAACTCAAATTACGCTATCACACCGTCATACGTTCGTGACAAAAAGCCGGAATTTTCAGGTGGAAAAATTAGAGACTATACTGACTTCTGATTTGCTAAAATTCTAGACATCAATCCCCACCCGCTATGTATGTTATCCTTCGTCGATGCTTCCAGCTCAAGAACGTAACCGCCTGGCATCCCTCGCTCTTTTGCAATTTGATCGACAGCTTCTAGCCAATCACTTGTATTAGGATCCCAATTCCATCCCACGGGGAGATCACAGATATGGCCAACAGCATGGTCCGATAGATGTACATTAAAAAGATCGACATAGTGGAGAAGCCCTGCCAGCTCTCTGGAGTCCGCCCCAAGGATGGAGCAGACATGTCCTATATCTAGGTTCAGTCCAAGGCGACTTCTCATTTCTGCCGGATTCTTAAATTGAGAGAAGAACCTGGAGAAGAACCTTCTCGCGGTTGGGACGCTATTGATAATATTAAGGGGGCCAGGTTCTATCTCCAACGCCAGCCGGATTTTCTTCTCCTCACTACTCAGTCCCGAGAACTCCAAAATGTCCGAAATAGAATCTGAGAGAAGATCCTCTCCATCGTCTAAAGAGCAGGTGTTGTAACCAATATACTCGGTCTTTCCACCACCTTCATTGATCTCGTTTAATATCCATGCCCCTTCTGTTCTTGTTCCGCCAACCAGCTCGATGCAACTAACTTCTTTTTCTTGAAGAAGTCCAATCTGATGCGCTAATTTTATGCAAAAAACCATTGCCTCGATCCCAAGCTGCCTCTGACAATCATGGTGCGAAGAAATCTCAGGAAGGTAGGTAGACATGGATTTGATTTTAAGCTCTCTAGTTTCTTGGAAAATCTTCTTCGCTATAGAAAAAAGGACTTCCTCGTTATCATGATGCATGGCCATAGCCTCTATCGCAGACATCTCCCGACAATCAAAGAGCCACTCGATGTCGCTTTGCATAAATGTGTAAAGGTCAATAGATTTGCAAGTTTCGGGCAACCAAGAAATTGTCTGACGTAACCCTTCGGTGGACGCAGATGTCAGTATGGAAAGGTCCCCGGGGTAGTCTTTATGAGTTGAGAGTAGGCCGGGGGATGGTAGCGGATGAGGACGTTCATGCCAACTTGATACCATAGGGAAAAGGTCAGGAAGGCATTCGCGAAAATTGCTTATCTCTCCAAGTGAAAATTCGCTGTAGATCGTGTCATTATAAGAGGGTGACCACGCTTTCCAAAAGCGTTTAAAACGTCTGGCATTTTATACACGAGATCCGCCAGGCGCCATCGCCTGTATAGGACCCAGTCGCCACACGTCCCGCGCTGAAGAAGTCGGCCCCTTGGTGCCCCCAGAACAATTGCACCGAGCCGTTGGTGCTGCCGCGATAGCGGACCAGGACTCCACTCGATGCCACTCCGGAGAAGCTGGGGCCGATGCGAATCATCTGGGGGTCGGGAGCGGTCACCGACCCGTTTAGAAGCCCCCCGGCGACACCCAGACTGAAGTTGACGGGGCTCCATCCCTCGCTGTCCGCGCCGTCAAACTCGTATGGGTGGAGAGCATTGAAGGCTGTTGCGAGCGCTTGCCCCAGCGCCAACAAGATGAAAGCGAGCGCAAGGGCTTGCCTGCCGCAAGGGAATCTCTGTGGGTGGCTCATCTGACAACGGTACGGAAGCGGCGGTAATCTTCGCGATTACCGCCGTCCGGTCGACTGGTGTGGAGGATTTCTCAAGAGTTCTGCGTCACCTCGACACGCACGAAGAGCTTGTCAGTCGCGGTGCCCGAAACCGTCGCCGTCACGGTGGTGAAGCCCGGCGAGGGCGTGTCGGCCTGGATGGTGAAATCCACCTTCGTTCCTTCGCCGTCGGTGGCACCGTCGGCATTGAAGGGCGGGATCAGGGTCTTCGACCAGGTGTAGCCGGCGGTGAGGTCATCGGCGGGGGTGGCGTTCTGAGGATGCACGAACTTGAACGTTCCGGGGCTCACCTCGCTGAATTCGATTCCCTGCGAGAATGCGCTCGGATCGGTGCCGAAGTAGTTTTCCACACCACTCTGGTGGCCGTCACCATCGGGGTCGTCCCCGACGGCGGTCTGGCCGCCGACGCCCGGGAAGTCGGCGATCCAATCGGAGAAATTATTTCCGCCGCCACCACCCGCTGTGTCGGCGAAGGAGATCTGGAAATTCCCGATGGTGCCGCCGGTGTTGTCGCTGGAGAAGCCGGCGTAGTTGATATCGCCAAAGCTGCCGCTGCCGGCCGGGTTCGGGCCGCCCACCGGGACGTCTCCGACGAAATACTGGACCGTCCAGTTGGCCGAGGCGGCGTCGCGCGCATCGAGCACGATCGCGATGGCGTTGACGCCGGTGCTGATCGGGATTCCGCTAGCGCCATTGAGGACGACCCCGTCGAAGGTCTGGCCGCCTACTCCCTCGGGGATCAGGACGGTGCCGTAGGAGTTTGCCCCACTGGCTCCGGCCGAGTTGAAATGGTTGTCAGGGTTGTTCCCGGCGAATCCCAGAGTCAGCCAGGACGCCCCCCCGCCATTGTCGATTGAGCCGCTCAAGATGTAGACGTTGCCGCTGGCGGGCACGAAGGGTAGCCAGACACCGCGGGAACCATCGGCCACGATGCTGCCATCGTCCTTGAACGCAGCGTCGGAACCGCTCCAGGTCGAGCCCGCCGCCACCCCGTTGTGGGCGGCGGCGACATCGGGCGCGGTTCCGAACAAGTTGGCGGTGCCCGATCCGCTGAAGTCGTCCGAGTAAATCAGGTCGAACGATCCGACCGAGAAGTTCCAGGTGGTGTCATCCGTGATCCCGCCGAAGGCGTTCGGCGTGGGGGCGAGGTCCTCGATCGCCCCGCTCGGGATCTGGACGGCGTAGTGCTTGCCGCCCACTAGGTTGGTGATGGGATTGATCGTCAGCACCGTGCCAGCAATGAAGACTTGCGCGTCGTTGACGTCGATGCTGGTCGTGGTGGAGTCGGTGAGGTTCTTGATCAAGATGCTGCCGGTGCCCGTGGCGATGTTCTCGTCGAAGGTGACCACAAGGCTGGTAAACGGCGGCACGCCGGTGGTGTCGTCCGCCGGGCTCAGGCTAACGATCGACGGCGCGAAGGTGTCCGCCACCGTGGTGGTGAAATTCCAGGTGGTGTCGTCGCCGATCCCGCCAAAGGCGTTCGGCGTGGGGGCCTGGTCTTCGATCGCGCCGGAGCTGATGCGGATCGTGAAGTCCGTTCCGAAGGCAAGATCGCTGTCCGGGTTGATGACCATGTCGTTCCCGTTGGGCGAGGTGATCCGGGTGTCCGGCAGCGTAATCACGGTGTCGGTCATGGCTGTCAGGTTCTTGATCGTGATTGTTCCGCCGTCCTTCAGGGTGATCGGCTCGTCGAAGGTCAAGACCAGGTCGGATTCGACCGGGACTGCGGGGGCGTCGTCGGCGGGGCTCTTGCCGACGATGTTCGGGGGAAACGTGTCGGAAGTTGCCTCGGCCACAAACTCGAAGCGGATGTCATCCACGAACGAGGTCGCACCCCCCGTCGCATCAAACGTCAGCGTGAGGGATCCCCCGGCAGTGGTGAAGTCGTCACTGGTAAAGGTCGTGTAGGGACCGACCGCCGACGTAAGCGTGTTCGAGCCGCCGAACTCCAGGAGCGTACCGCCGAGCGATACCTGGAAATCGGCGGCACCGCCGGCTCGGCCCGCCGCTTCGAAGCTGAGGCTGTAAGTCACGCCCGCCTCGAAGCCGCTCACCGTGGTGCTGAACTCGGCGGTCCCACCCTGCAGAATCGCGGCTTGGGATCCTTCGGGAGCTGCGGGCGGGCCGAAAGCGCTGCCGTTATCAGTGATGCCCCCGCCGCCCAGGAAGGTCCACGCCGACCCCGTCAGGTCGCCGCCACCGGCACCGTAGGCCTGCTTGAAGTCGCCGTCAGGCTGCACGGGATTCTCGAACCCCCCATCGGCGACCGTCGGCACCGCCCGCGAGATGCTCACCGAATCAATCAGCAAGGTCCTGTCCCCTGCCAGGAGGGCACTGATCTGAACCGTGGAGGTCGACCCGGAGACCGACAGCGGGCCGCTGACGATGCGACGGAACGCGTCGGTCTGGCGGATGGGATCGGGCTGCGTGTATGATGTGGTGCCGCCGTCCAGCGACACCGAGGTGGATTGGGTGACCCCGCCGACGCCGCGCTCGCTGACGAAGTAGGTCACCGTGTAGTTTTTCGACGGATCGAATCCCGAAACAGACTGGGAGATTGAAGCGGCGGCGCGGGTGAAGGCGACATGGGTGCCACTGTGCGCGGATTGGTTGAGGAAAGGGGCGGCATTCGTGACTCCCACGATCCCGGTGTTGCCCCAGTCGGAGATCGGTCCGATGCCACCGGTTCCCGTGTTGTCACTCGTGTCCTCGGCGGGTGGATCGAAGTTCGGGTTGATGACCGTCACGGCCGAGGCCGGCGATGCGACGAGGGCAAGGCCGGCAGACGCGGCGAGGGGAAGCAGGGAGTGGCGGTTCGTGTTCATGGTTGATCTGATTGTTTTGGATTTGGATGGGGATCGAATTCGAAGGTATTCCCCACTATTGCCATCAGCCTCCGGGTGGCGAACGGATTTTCCATCGACACTTATTCCCTTTGGAAATAGGATGAAACCATGAAGCCGGTCACCGTTCTTTCCGCGGCGCAACAAGTCGCCGAACATCTCCGGGCGGAGTTGCTGCGGGGAGGATTTGGCAAAACGATGCCCGGGGTGCCCACGCTGATGGCGGAACTGGGGGTCAGCCAGAAGACGGTGATGGCCGCCCTGCGAATCCTTGAGAAAGAGGGGTTGCTGGAAAATCAGGGGCAAGGACTCCAGCGCCGGATCGTCCCGCCGAAGGGCGGGGTCAAGGCATCCTCGCTACGGGTGGCCTTGTTGGTCTTTGACGCGGTGGACCGGGGGGTGGACTACATGCTCGAGTTGCGGCACCAGCTCGAGATG
>JALQTQ010000245.1 GCA_023263995.1 Akkermansiaceae bacterium
GATATCCTGGACAATGCCGGTGCAGCCAGAGGGCACCCGCAAGGAGGTATCTTTCACGTCAGCGGCTTTCTCACCGAAGATGGCGCGCAGTAGGCGTTCCTCGGGAGCAAGCTCGGTTTCGGACTTTGGCGTAATCTTACCGACGAGGATATCCCCGGGCTTCACCTCCGCTCCGATGCGCACAATGCCGTCGTGGTCGAGGTTCTTGAGGGCCTCTTCCCCGACATTCGGGATATCGCGGGTGATTTCCTCGGGTCCCAGCTTGGTATCACGGGCGGCGCACTCAAACTCGCTGATGTGGATCGAGGTGTAGATGTCGTCCTTCACCATGCGCTCCGAGATTACGATAGCATCCTCGAAATTGTACCCATTCCACGGCATGAAGGCCACCAGCACATTAGCCCCAAGAGCAAGTTCACCATTCTCGGTATTTGGCCCGTCGGCGATGATGTCTCCGTTTTTGACCTTGTCACCACTCTTCACGAGGGGCTTCTGGTTGATGCAGGAACCGGAGTTCGACCGCATGAACTTGCGCAGCGGGTAGACGAACGTCCCCTTCTCGGGATTGGACTTGATCGCCTCCGGCTCGGAGAGGAAGCGCTCGGCCGAAACCGGGAGTTTGCCGTCTTTGGTCGTGATGATGTATTCGGCCGATGAGGCAGCGACGATGCCATCAGCTTCCGCCACGATCACCGAGCGGGAATCGCGAGCAGCCTTTTCCTCCAGTCCGGTCCCGATGTAGGGTGAATCGGACTTGAGAAGCGGCACCCCCTGGCGCTGCATGTTGGATCCCATGAGTGCGCGGTTGGCGTCATCGTGCTCAAGGAAGGGGATGAGACCCGCTGCCACCGAAACGAGCTGCTTGGGCGAGACGTCCATGTAGTCCACCCGGCCAGGGTCAACTTCGATGAACTCCCCTCGCTCCCGGGCGGTGATCCGAGGATGCACAAACTTGCCGTTTTTCTCGATAGGATTGTTGGCCTGCGCGATGAGATATCCTTCCTCCTGGTCAGCGGTCAGATACTCAATCTGATTGGTCACCTTGCCATTTTTGACGACCCGGTAGGGGGTTTCGATAAACCCAAACTCATTGATACGGGCGTAGGTGCACATCGAGTTGATGAGACCGATATTCGGTCCCTCGGGAGTCTCGATGGGGCAAATCCGACCGTAGTGGGAAGTATGCACATCCCGCACCTCGAAGCCGGCACGATCGCGGTTCAGACCACCCGGCCCGAGGGCGGAAAGACGACGCTTGTGCGTCAACTCAGCCAGCGGATTGGTTTGGTCCATGAACTGGGACAATTGAGAGCGGCCGAAGAAGTCGCGAACAACCGCGCTGAGGGCCTTGGGATTGATGAGCTTCTGCGGCGTCATGCCCTCGATATTGACATCAAAAAGGGTCATGCGCTCCTTCACGAGACGCTCGGTGCGCGCCAAGCCAACGCGGCACTGGTTGGCCAGCAGCTCACCCACAGCCCGAACCCGACGGGAACCAAGGTGGTCGATGTCATCGAGAATGCCCTCACCTTTCTTGAGTCCGAGGAGATACTTGGTCGCGGCAAGGAAGTCCTCGCCCACCATGATGCGCTCATTGGAATCGACATTGATCTTGAGCTTCTGGTTGATCTTGTAGCGTCCAACCCGAGTGAGGTCGTATTTCTTGGGATCGAAAAAGAGTCGCTTGAGGAGGGCCCGGGCGTTGGCCGCCGTGGGTGGATCACCAGGACGAAGTTTCCGGTAGATGTCCTTGAGAGCCGATTCTTCGTCGTGAGCGGGGTCTTTCTTGAGAGACTTCACGAGAATCTCGTCCTCGCTGGAATCAATGACCTCGATGGTTTTCTGACCAAGTGCCACCAACTGGCGAATCACTCCGATCGAGAGTGGCTCGTATGCGCGGGCCACTACCACCTCGCCGTCCATGATATCCTCGAAAGGCATCAGCGAGGCCAGTGACTCCTCGTCCATACTGTCACTGATCTTGAGCTTCTGGATATTGTAGAAGTTGGAAACGAGGTCGCGCTCGGTGGGATAACCCAAAGCACGCAAAAAAGTCGTGACCAGAAATTTTCGACGGCGACGACGGCGGTCCAAGTAAACGTAGGCCAGATCGTTGGTGTCGAACTGAACCTCAAGCCAAGATCCCCGATCCGGGATGATGCGGAAACTGTGGAGGATCTTGCCATTGAGGTGAACCGACTTTTCGAAGCAAATGCCCGGAGAACGGTGGAGCTGGGAAACAATCACGCGCTCAGCCCCGTTAATCACGAAAGTTCCGCGGCGGGTCATCATCGGAAGCTCGCCCATGTAAACACGCTCTTTCTTGGTCCCGGTGTCATCCTTCAAATTGAAAGTCACATACAGGGCAGCCGAAAAAGTCTCCCCGGTGCGAAGAGCGTCGAGAGCACTCGATTTGGAATCCTCGATATCATAGGAAACAAATCCCAGTTCGATGGTGTCATCGTAAGACTTGATCGGAAAGACCTCCTGAAAGACAGCCTGCAGACCAGTTTCGGTTCGCTGGGACGGGGGAACGTCTTTTTGCAAAAAGTCCTCGTATGACTTGGATTGAACCTCAATCAGGTTGGGTGGTTCGATGACCTCCTCGATGGTTCCAAAGTATTCTCGCTTCAACATAGTTTTGGGATCCGGATGAGAGTTAGCACCAGCCCTTGTGGTCGACTCAACCGACAAGAACCGGGCATGATTTCTGGGCCTGGAATTGCAATTCCGTTAATGACAACGTGTGACGGCGGGCACGAACGGAGGGAAAGAACCCAAGGTCGGAAAAGCCCCAAAGATTCAACTTGGAGTTATTTCGACTATTTGGGACCTTTTCCTCCGGCCGGGCCCGGTTCCAGCCAGGAGGCCGGAACCGGGGGAAATCCGGGGAAGGGCTCTACTTGAGCTCCACCTTGGCTCCAGCTTCCTCGAGCTTGGCCTTTGCGGCTTCGGCTGCGTCTTTGCTGGCACCCTCGAGAACCGGTGCGGGCGCACTCTCAACGAGCTTCTTGGCGTCGGCCAATCCAAGTCCGGAGGCAACTTCACGCACAGCCTTGATGACTGCGATCTTGTTTCCACCAGCCTCGGCAAGAACGACGTCGAACTCAGTTTTTTCTTCGACGGGAGCTGCATCAGCGGCCGGTCCGGCGGCTGCTGCGGCAACCGGAGCTGCGGCGCTTACGCCCCACTCCTCTTCGAGGTGTTTCACCAATTCGGCGGCTTCCAGGACGGTAAGCTTGCCGAGCTCTTCTGCAATTTTAGTAATGTCTGACATTGTTTTTTGTTGGGTCGGTATCGTCGCGGCCGAAAGCCTCCGGCCATTTCATCCCGCGGCCGCGGGACGACGAGGAACCAGTTTTGTTTTCCAGGCCCTTCCCTATCCGCGAGCGGATCTGGTTGGGCCATCCGTTCAAATCTTTATTCTCCTTGGTCGAATTTGGCCTTGATGACGCGGGCGAGGCTGGCACCAGGCTCGTTGATGGTCCGCACCAACTTGGAAGCCGGGGCGTTGATCGTGGAGAGGAGTTGGGCTAGGAGGACCTCGCGCGGAGGCAGGGCTGCCAGTCCCTTGACCTGCTCGGCATCCAGCACATTGCCATCGAGAATCCCGGCCTTGATTTCAGGGTGCTTGAACTCTTTCTGGAAGTTGGCCACGACCTTGGCAACCGCACACACATCGGCAGTTCCGGTGACAAAGGCAGTCTGACCGACGAGTTCCCCACTGAGATCGGGAAGACCAGAATCGGCCAATACCCGTTTCATAAACGAGTTCTTGGCGACATGGCACTCGGCTCCCTGTTCCAGGAGGCGGGCACGCAGTTCGTTGAAGGAAGGAACGGTGGTTCCAGTGTAATCCACCACGAGAACAAAATCGGACTCGTCAACGCGCCCCTTGATTTCATCGAGAATGTATTTCTTGTCTGGGTTCATGGTCGGCGTGATGATTAGGCGGTGTAAGAAGAGGTGTCGAGGGGAACGCCCGGAAGCATCGAAGCCGCCAGGGTGAAGCTCTGGATGTAGTTACCCTTGGCCGATGCAGGCTTGGCTTTGACAATGCTCTCGAGGAAGGCCGAAGCATTCTCAACCAGCTGAGCTTCGGAAAAGGAAGCCTTGCCACACGCCGCCGCGATGTTGCCGCTCTTATCGACCTTGTAATCGATTCGTCCGGCCTTGACGGCATTGACCGCGCTTGCGGTATCATCGGTGACGGTGCCAGTCTTCGGGTTGGGCATAAGGCCCCGCGGCCCAAGCACCCGGGCAATCTTGCGCACCTCGGTCATCGCATCAGGAGTAGCAATCGCAGCATCAAAGTCGGTGTAGCCTCCCTGCACTTTCTTAATCAGGTCCTCGAAGCCCACTTCGTCGGCTCCAGCCTCCTGAGCTGCCTTGGCTGCATCGCCCGAGGCGAACACGATCACCTTGACCTGTTTTCCGGTCCCGTGAGGAAGAGCCACGGACCCGCGAACCATCTGGTCGCTCTTGCGAGGGTCGACCCCAAGGTGAGCCGAGACCGTCACTGTGGCGTCAAATTTCGGAGTCGGAAGGGTTTTCAGAAGTGCAACTGCATCCTCAAGGGAATAATTCTTCCCTTTCTGGATGAGAGCTGCCGCCTTCTCGTATCTTTTGCTTCGTTTACTACTCATTTCTTTGGTTGCAGTGCGATCGGGGGGAGACGAATTTCAGCCCCCCTCCTGCGGGTGATTTGATCAATCCTCGATCTCGAGGCCCATTTGCATCGCGGTGCCAGCGATGATCTTGGCGGCCTGCTCCGGATCGGAGGTGTTAAGGTCGGGAAGCTTACGCTCGACCACTTCCATCAACTTAGCTTTGGAAAGCTTCCCCACTTTGACCTTGTTGGGCTCACCCGAGCCCGAAGCCAAACCGGCTGCCTTCTTGAGAAGCACAGCGGCAGGAGGCTGCTTGGTCACGAAGGTGAAACTCGCGTCCTTGTAAACCGTGATCACGGTCGGAAGCAAGTCGCCGGCTGCCGACTGCGTCGCGGCATTGAACTCCTTGCAGAAGCCCATGATGTTGACGCCGGCCTGACCTAGGGCAGGTCCAACGGGCGGAGAGGGATTAGCTTGTCCAGCTTGAATCTGGAGCTTCAGTACTGCTTTAACTTCCTTGGCC
>JALQTQ010000246.1 GCA_023263995.1 Akkermansiaceae bacterium
TTTCCATCTGCTGTCGGCGCAGCTCCTCTTCGTATTGCTCGAGGAGCTCCTCCCCGATCGTTCCCTCCCCGTCGTCCGCCTTGTTGCCACGTTCCAAAAAGGCCTTGATGGCCGCGAAGATCACGGCCACCAGGACAACGATGACGTTGGAATCGAAGGGGAATTCAGCGAGTATTGACATTTACTTTTGGTTTTCGTCGCTTTCCGCTTCCTCGCCGATGGAGTCACGCATCTTGGTGTCCGCAACCACATTCTGATACTTGGCGTAATCCATCACGCCAAGGTTCCCGTTGCGGAAGGCTTCCGCGATCGCAAGTGGCACGGTGGCTTCGGCTTCCACCACCTTGGCCCGCATCTCTTGGGTCCGGGCAGCCATCTCCTGTTCAGAAGCGACGGCAGCGGCGCGCCGCATCTCGGCCTTGGCTTGAGCCACCTGCTTGTCGGCCTCAGCCTGCTCGGTTTGCAACCGGGCCCCGATGTTGTCAGCCACGTCGACGTCGGCGATGTCGATGGAAAGAATCGAGAAGGCGGTGGCCGCATCAACTCCTTTTTCCAGAACAAGCCGGGAAATTGAATCGGGGTTCTCCAGCACCGTTTTGTAGGAGGCTGCAGATCCGACGGAAGTCACGATGCCTTCCCCGACCCGGGCAATGATGGTTTCCTCGGTGGCCCCGCCCACGAAGCGGTCGAGGTTGGTCCTTACCGTGACCCGAGCACGCACGTTGACGGCGATTCCGTCCTTCGCGACTGCCGTGATCTTGTTGATACCGGCGCTGGGATTCGGGCAATCGATGACCTTTGGATTGATTGAGGTGCGAACCGCCTCAAGGACAGTTTTGCCGGTGTCCTTGGTGGCCAGGTCGATGGCGCAGGCCTTGTCGAAACTCAGGGAAATGTCGGCCTTGTCGGCGGCTACCAAGGCCAACACCACATTGATCACGTCACCGCCAGCGAGGTAGTGGGCCTCAAGTTGATCGGTGGTATAGAAGAGTCCGGCCTTGGCGGCGGTGATGCGGGAGTTGACGATGGTTCCGGGATGGACCTTCCGGAAGCGCATCATGATCAGGTTGACAAAACTGACCGGCGCGCCAGCCGCTCGGGCTTGGATCCAGAGACCCAAAAAATTGACAAAAATCAGGACCACCACCAGCAGGACAAGGATCCCGACGATGAGCAGAGGGAGCGCAATATTAAGTGCAAGCATGCCCATAGGATAGAGGGAGTGCGGCCCGATGCAATTTGAAGTTTGATCTTTGCGCTTCGGGAAAAGAGGTTTTTTCCGTGAGCGGGAAGCAACGGACCATCGGGATCATCGCGGGAAACGGCCTCTATCCCGGGACTTTCGTGCGCGCCGCAAAGCCCCACGGAGTGCGCTTGGTGGCGGCCGCTTTCAAAGGCGAAACCGAACCAGTGCTGGAGAAACAGGTCGACGCCCTCAAGTGGTTCCGGGTCGGTCAACTCGGTGGAGTGATCCGATTTTTCAAAAAACATGGGGTCGCCGAGGCCATCATGGCCGGCCAAATCGCCCCAAGGAACCTTTTTGACCTCTGGCCTGATCTGCGCACCCTGAAGGTTTTACACTCGGTGAGGGAACGGAATGCCGAAACCCTCTTCGGAGCGATCGCGGATGAGTTGGCGGGCGATGGGATCATCTTGCTTCCAGCCCTGACTTTCCTCGAGGACGAGGTCGCAGGCGAAGGGCTTCTTTTTGGGCCTGAGCCAAGCGAGCGAGACTGGGAGGACGTCCATTTCGGGCGGCGCATTGTCAAGGCAACAAGCGCCCTCGACATCGGGCAGAGCATTGTCGTGCGCCGGGGAACAGTCCTCGCGGTCGAAGCTTTCGAAGGAACCGATGAGTGCATCCGCCGGGGCGGGCAACTCGGCAAGGGAGCCGATGTCACCTTGGTGAAAGTCTCCAAGCCGAATCAGGACATGCGCTTCGATGTCCCGGTGGTGGGACCGAAGACCATCAAGACTTGCCGAGAAGCGGGCGTGAGAACGATTGCCGTCGAGGCCGGACGAACGCTTTTTCTCGGAAAGGAAGAGATCGCCACAAAGTGCCAAGAGGGAAAAATCACGGTGGTGGGATTTTAGGGCAAAGGAAGCACGCGGATGCTTGACAGAGGAGGCCGCATCTCCAAGACTCCGCCTCTCCGAAAAGAGGCCGGTGTGGCGGAATTGGTAGACGCGCGCGATTCAAAATCGCGTTCCCTCGGGAGTATGGGTTCGATTCCCATCGCCGGTATTTCGCTGATAAACAAAGGGTTGCAGCGGATTTCCGCTCTTTCGGACAAGGCGGGTTGTTGCCCTCTGTTGCCCTTAAAATGCACCCAAAACGGGCCGTAAAATGGCAATAGATTTTGAGGGACTGGGAGGCCCTTTTCGTGATCGACGGCCCGCCGGGTCGATTTCTTCGGGTAGCAAAATCAGAGGCTCCGAAAGATGGCAACGAAGGGCAACGCCGGGAAAAGGACGCCTCCACCGGAGCGGCAGGGCGGCCCCGGCTTGCACCCTCATGGTTTTTTCAGGGGCGAAGGCTGCCCCCATTGCCGTCCTTGTCCTTGTGAGAGGAAGGGGAGGGGGGATCACCACCCACCACCTCCTGTAAACTTTTTTTTGCACACCAGAAAATCGTGACCGGAGCCTTGGCGAGTGATTGCAGAGCGACTGGACGGGGCAAACGCGGTGCGGACGGTGGAGTCGTGGTCCTGACCTACTCCCAGGGAAAAGAGAAGGTTTTGGTGTTCTGCATGAACTTAATGGCTTCGATCACGCCTTCCTTGATCCCGAGACCGGAGTCCTTGATGCCGCCGAAGGGGCTGCTTTCGATGCGATAGCCGGGGACCTCGTTGATGTTGGTGGTGCCGGTGCGGAGGTGCTTGGCGGCTTTGAGAGCCAGGCTGAGATCGTTGGTGACAATGCCCGAGCTGAGGCCAAAATTTCCCCCGTTGTAGTAATCGATGGCGTCGTCGAGGTCCTTGATTGCGATGATGGGCGCTAGGGGTCCAAAGGATTCTTCGGCCACGATTCGAGAATCGCGGGAAACACTCCGCAGGATGGTGGGCTCGATCTGGGCGCCTCTTCGTTTGCCCCCGAGAAGGAGTTCGGCCCCGTCGGACAGCGCTTCCTGCACGACTTGTTCGAGAGACCGGGCAGCCTCCTCGTCGATTACCGTGCCCACGTGGGTGGCCTCGTCCTCCGGGTCACCGGCGAGGTAGGTTTTAGCTCGCTCGACGAATCGTTCGGTGAATTCCTCGAGGATGGATTCCTGCACGAGGAGGCGTTTCACGGCGGTGCAACGTTGGCCGGAATTGCGGAAGCTTCCTTCGGCGGCGAGCGTCACCGCTTTTTCGAGATCGGCATCTTCCAAGATGATGAGCGGGGAATTGCCGCCCAGTTCAAGACAGAGTTTCTTGTATCCGGCAGTCCGGGCGATGTGCTTGCCGATCTTGATCGATCCGGTGAAGCTCACCATTTCCACGCGTTCGTCTTCGATCATCGGGGTGACCACGGTTTCGAGGTCACCGACGAAAGTGGACAGCATCCATCCGGGGAGTCCGGCCTCGTAGAGGAGTTCGGTGAAGCGGAGGGCGGTGAGCGGGGTTTTCTCGGAAGGCTTGAGGAGCATGGGGGCTCCGGCGGCAATCGCGGGAGCGACCTTGTGCGCGACTTGATTGAGGGGATGGTTGAAGGGGGTGATGGCCGAAACGAGCTGAACCGGCTGCTTGAAGGTGACAATCTTGCGGGCTTTGCCTTGGGGCGAGATGTCGCAGGAAAAGACCTCGCCATCATCCTTGAGGGCCTCGATGGCCGCGAACTCCAGGACGTCGGAACTTCTTCCCGTTTCGTACGTCGTCTCGCGCAGGCAGAGGCCGGATTCGCGGCAGATCAGGCGGGCGAGTTCATTGCGATGTTCGGCGAGGAGGCTGGCGGCCTTGCGAAGGATGGTGTGCCGTTGGTAACGGGTGAGCGGGTTTGACCCTCCCTCCAGTGCGGCTCGAATGGCTTGTTCCAACTGCTCCGGCCCGATCTTGCAGACCTTGCCGGTGAGCGAGTTATCCCATGGATAAAAGACTTCCAGTTGGTCTTCGGAGTGGAAGGCTTTTCCGGCGAGGTAAGAGGGAAAAGAGATCATGAAGCTGAGCCTTGTCTAAGCAACCGTTCCGTTGCACAGGAAATCGAAGATGTCGAAGTTTCGGGGGTCGCCTTCGGCGAGGCGTTGGTATTGCGCGTTGAGAGGAGCGGAGAGAATCATCGGGACCATTTCCTCGTAGCGTCCGCCGTGGGAGCGGAGTCCGCCGGTGAGCACACTGAGATCGTGGTGCGAGGGGGTCTTGCCGAGCACGATATCGCGGGCCGAGAGGACGCAAATGTCACCGATGCGATCCGCGGCCAACTCAAGTTTGCGGGCCGCCATCTCCCGGTTGTAGACCTCGGTGATGCCATCTTGCAGGGTGAGAAATTCAATCATCTCGGCACAACGATCGGGGTCATCGAGGTGGACCATGACCAGGGAACCGAGGGCCCCGTGATGCACCACGTAGGGGTCAGTAATGGGGCAAAGCACATTGATGCCGTCGGGGCCGAACGTTTCCCGCAGGAGGGACTCAACATAGATCACCCGGGGATTGCCGTCCTTGTCGTTTTTGGCATTCATGCCGTGGTCGGCCGTGGCGCCGACGAGACAACCGGCGTCGAGGAGGCGTCCAATCTGGGTGTCCATTTGTTCGTAAAAGGCGAGCGATTCCGGATCGCTGGGACGGTATTTGTGCTGCATGTAGTCGGTCAGCGAGAGATAAAGGAAATCGGCGCGCCCCTGCTCAACGAGGGCGGCTCCGGCTTCGAGGACGTAGATCGAGGCGTCGCCCGAGTAGATTTCGGGAGCCGGTTTCCCGATGATCTCGGTGGCATGGTCGATTCCGTGGGTATCCGCTTGGGCCTGATTGACTTTTTCGGAAGAAAAGACGATTCCGCCTCGCTCCACGATGCCGTCGCCCAGCACAGTGCGGAGTTTTTCCTTGGCAGTGATGAAGGCCACTTTTCGGCCGGCCTCTGCTGCGGCATTGAGAAGGGTGTCGCAGCGGCGAAACTCCGGTGAGTTCATCATGACCTCCTCGCCTGTT
>JALQTQ010000247.1 GCA_023263995.1 Akkermansiaceae bacterium
CTCGATGAGATCGACGTATTCGCCGGTGGCCACGTTGTAGCCCACGTTGCCTTTCTCGTTCTTGACGTGTTCGACGATGAGAGCACCTTCGATTCCGGCATTGGCCGCCAGCTGGCGAAGTGGCGATTCGATCGCCGAGGTGATGATGCTCGCACCAGTGGCTTCATCGCCTTGCAGACCGAGATCACCGATGAGGCCGGTGGCACGGATAAGGGCGGTTCCACCTCCGGGAACGATTCCTTCCTCGACGGCAGCGCGGGTGGCATGCAGGGCATCTTCCACACGGGCTTTCTTCTCCTTCATTTCAGACTCGGTGGCAGCCCCGACGTTGATCACGGCAACTCCACCGGCCAACTTGGCGAGACGCTCCTGAAGCTTCTCACGGTCGTAGTCAGAGGTGGTGTCGGCGATCTGCTTGCGGATCTGGTTGACCCGGCCGGAGATGGCTTCGGATCCGCCGCTGCCCTCGACAATGACGGTTTCCTCCTTGCTGATGGTGATGCGCTTTGCTTCCCCGAGATCATCGAGTTCGATATTCTCGAGCTTGATGCCCAAGTCCTCGGTAATGCAGCGACCACCGGTCAGGACGGCGATGTCTTCGAGCATCGCCTTGCGGCGGTCGCCAAAGCCGGGAGCCTTGACGGCGGCCACATTCAGGGTGCCGCGGAGTTTGTTGACCACCAGGGCAGCCAATGCTTCGCCTTCCACGTCCTCGGCAATGATGAGAAGCGGCTTGCCGGTCTTGGCAATCTTCTCGAGCACCGGGAGAAGATCCTTGAGGTTGGAGATCTTCTTCTCGTGGATCAGGATGTAGGCTCCTTCGAGATTGCAGTCCATCGTTTCCGGATCGGTCACGAAGTAGGGACTGAGGTAGCCTTTGTCGAATTGCATCCCCTCGACCACGTCCAGCGTGGTCTCGATGCCTTTCGCTTCTTCCACGGTGATCGTGCCATCCTTGCCGACCTTGTCCATGGCCTCAGCAATGATGCTGCCAATTTCGCTGTCCCAGTTGGCCGAGACCGTTGCGACTTGGGCGATTTCCTTGGACTCGGAGACCTCTTTCGAGATTTCCTTGAGTTTGGCCACAATGGCTTCGGCGGCCTTGAGGATGCCACGCTGCAGAAGGATCGGGTTGGCCCCGGCGGTAACGTTGCGGAGACCTTCCTTGTAGATGGCCTCAGCAAGCACAGTCGCGGTGGTGGTTCCATCGCCGGCGATGTCGGAAGTCTTGGAGGAAACTTCCTTGATCAACTGGGCACCCATGTTTTCGTATGGACAATCAAGCTCGATCTCCTTGGCCACGGACACACCGTCCTTGGTCACGGTCGGAGAGCCGAACTTCTTGTCGAGGATGACGTTGCGACCCGAGGGTCCGAGGGTTGCCTTGACGGCACGAGCCAGTTTTTCCACCCCACGAAGGAGGCTTTGACGGGCGGTTTCGTCGAATTGGAGTTGTTTAGCCATAGTCTTGTTCTTTTAGAGAGATTCTAGTTGGTGATGTAATAGGGTTATCTTTAGTCAACGAGGACCCCGAGAATGTCGGATTGGGAAAGGATGAGTTGATCTTCCCCGTTCACCTTGACGTCGGTGCCGCCGTATTTCGAGATGAGAACCTTGTCCCCGACCTTAACATCGAAGACGATCTCCTTCCCGTTTTCGTCGGTCCCGCCGGTGCCCAAGGCCGTGACCTCAGCCTCTTGAGGTTTCTCCTGAGCGGAGTCGGGGAGGACGATGCCGCCGGCGCTGACAGCTTCTGCTTCGAGTCGCTTCACGAGGACGCGGTTTCCGAGTGGTTTGATACTAGCCATTTTGGTACTTTCTGTTTTTTGTTTTTGTTTTGGGTTGTCGCCTCATCCCGATCATCGGGAGAGAGGCTGGAACTTTTTTGGGGGAGACGGTCGGTTACTCCGAATCGACCACTTCGGCATCAACGACCTTGCCCTTGGCCTTGCGGGGCTCTTCGTCGTCACCATCGGACTGAGTGTCGGAAGAGGTCTCCATATCAGGAATCTCGGCCCCAGCCGCTTGTGCTGCCTGAGCCAATTCGCCGAGAGATTTTTCCAACTCTGCAGTGGTCGATTTGATCTGATCGAGATCATCAGCCTTGAGCGCGCCTTTCACGGCATCGACCTTGCTGGTGATCATATCCTTGAGCTCCGCCGGGGCTTCTTCAGGGAGTTCTCCGAGCTGTTTTTCAACCTGATAGACAAGCGACTCGGCTTTGTTTTTGGCATCGACCGCTTCGGCCCGCTTCTTGTCTTCCTCGGCATGGGCTTCAGCGTCACGCTTGGCCTTTTCAATTTCCTCCTCCGAGAGACCGCTTGAGCCTTCGATGGAAATCTTTTGCTCCTTACCCGATTTTTTGTCGGTGGCGGAGACATGAAGAATGCCGTTGGCATCAATGTCGAAGGTCACCTCGATCTGGGGCATACCGCGCGGCGCGGGCTCGATCCCAGAAAGCTGGAAGTTACCCAAGAGCTTGTTGTCGGCAAAGAGCGGACGCTCACCTTGGCAGATGCGGATGTCCACCGCCGGCTGATTGTCGGCTGCAGTCGAGAAAATCTGGGACTTCTTGACCGGCACAGTGGTGTTTCGCTCGATCATCGGAGTGGCCCGGCTCCCCTCGGTCTCGATGGAAAGGGTCAGTGGGGTGACGTCGAGGAGGAGGACATCCTTGACATCACCTTGCAGCACCCCGCCTTGAATAGCGGCCCCGATGGCCACCACCTCATCCGGGTTGACGCCTTGGTGCGGGGCCTTACTGGCCAGTTCCCTCGCGGTCTCGACAACCTTGGGCATACGGGTCATACCGCCCACGAGAACCAGTTCATCAAGATCACCAGCGCCGACGCCAGCTTCCTTGAGGCAATCGGTCACCGGTTTCTTGGTGCGCGAGAAGAGATGCTCGGTCAGTTGCTCGAGCTTACTGCGGGAGAGACCGAGTTGGATATGCTTTGGTCCGGTGGCATCTGCGGTGATGAAGGGCAGGTTGATGTCATAGTTCTGGGACGAAGAGAGAGCGATCTTGGCTTTCTCGGCTTCCTCTTTGATACGCTGCAATGCATCGGGTTGGCCGGAGAGATCAATCCCCTCGGCTGCCTTGAATTCACTGACGATGTGATCAATGAGCGCGTTGTCCCAATCGTCACCCCCGAGTTGGGTGTCACCGTCAGTTGCCAGCACCTCAAAAACGCCATCGGAAATTTCCAGCACCGAGATATCGAAGGTTCCTCCTCCAAGGTCATAGATCGCGACCTTTTGATCACTCTTGGAATCGAGCCCATATGCCAAAGAAGCCGCAGTGGGTTCATTGATGATGCGCCGGACTTTGAGACCGGCAATTTCACCGGCGGCCTTGGTGGCATTGCGCTGCGAGTCGTTAAAATAAGCTGGCACCGTGATCACCGCTTCGGTGATTTTCTCGCCCAATTTCGCTTCAGCATCTGATTTCAGCTTACCGAGAATGATTGCGGCAATTTCCTGAGGGGAGAAGACCTTTTTCTCACCCGAAACCTCCACCTCAATGTGGGCATCGCCATTGTCGGCTTTGACAATGGTGTAGGGAACCCGCTTATCCTCGGCAGTTAGTTCATCATATTTGCGGCCAATCAAACGCTTAGCCGAAAAAACGGTGTTCTTAGGGTTGGTGACGGCCTGACGCTTGGCGGCTTGGCCGACCAAGCGTTCCCCATTTTTGGCGAAGGCCACCACAGACGGAGTGGTGCGGGCGCCCTCTGAGTTTTCAAGAACAGTGGCTTCCCCCCCCTCCATGACAGACATGCAGGAGTTGGTGGTGCCAAGGTCGATTCCGAGAATTTTGCTCATGACGATTTGTTTCTTTGGTGGATTTGATAATCTGGCCGCGCTCTTCGTCGGCCGCTTTGATGGTCCTCGTATTGGCACTTCCCATGCCAAGGACCACAAATCCCGTAACGGCGGGAAAAACGCGCGTCACCCGCCACGCAAGCGCGCCAAGTTGGCACAAATTCGCCCAAACAAGACGACAGATTGTCGCATCTGAAGCTCTTCATGCTCCGCCTCTAAACCCGGGCACGCGAGCCTTGAGATCCCTCACCTCGTCGGCTACCTTCTGTTTCGCATGAGTGACATCAATCCCGAAGTCGAAGCGCCCGATCCCCGCTTTGCATCCTTCGTTTATTTTCAGGCCCAAAATGGAGGCCTTTTTCTGGGAAGGATCCCTAGTCCTTCGACCGGAGAATCAAGCATCAACCTCCGCGCCGCCCGCAGCGTGGTCGACTCGCTCGAAATGCTGAGGGACAAGACCACCGGAAATCTCAATCAAGCCGAGCAAAGCCTTCTTGGCGTGGCCGTTGAAAATCTCCGCAAACTTTACGACGAAGTTGTCCTGGCAAACCCCGACTCAGATCAGTCATGAATACCTTTGAACTCGGAAAATTCACCGTCGGATCAGGAGACCCGTTCTTCATTCTCGGTCCCTGCGCTCTTGAGCATGAGGAGTTCGCTTGGGAAATGGCCCGCAGCCTTCACGAAATCGCTGATCGGCTCGATCTCAAGTTTGTCTTCAAGGCCTCTTACGACAAGGCCAACCGCACCTCTGTTGAGTCCTTCCGCGGTCCCGGAGTCAAGGAAGGCTGCCGCATTCTCGGAGAAATCGGAAAATCCCTCGGGGTCCCGGTGACCACCGATGTCCACACCCCCGAGGAAATTGAGATCGCCGCCGAAAGCATCGACCTTCTGCAGATTCCAGCTTTTCTCTGCCGCCAAACCGACCTTCTTGCCGCAGCCGCCCAGAGCGGTCGTCCAGTCAACGTTAAAAAAGGTCAGTTTCTCGCCCCTTGGGACATCGCCCCCATTTTGGGCAAGCTCCGCCATTTCGACTGCCAACGCTTTACCATCACCGAACGGGGAACCACCTTCGGCTACAACAATCTCGTCGCCGACATGCGAGCCCTTCCATTGATGCGGGAACAAGGAGTTCCGGTGATCTTCGACGCCACCCACTCAGTCCAGCGACCCGGCGGCCTTGGCGGCACCACTGGAGGCGACGGCATCCTCGCTCCCGTTCTCGCCCGCGCCGCAGTGGCCGCCGGAGTCGATGGCGTCTTCATGGAAGTTCACCGCGACCCGGCGAAG
>JALQTQ010000248.1 GCA_023263995.1 Akkermansiaceae bacterium
ACCCACCAAGATGATGAAATTTCGCTCAATCCTCAAAGACCTCGCCCTCTGCGTCGCCCTGCTGGCCACCGCCGAGGGAAGAACCTGGACCAGCGCCGACGGGACCAAGACCTTCGAGGGAACGCTGAAAGCCTACGATGCAGAAAAGGGCGAGGTCGTGGTCACCCTTCCCAATGGAAGAACCCTGCGGTTCAGCCAGACCACCCTCTCCGAGGCGGATATCGCCTACCTCCAGTCAAACGGAACCCCGGCCTCCGGCGGCGGACTGGACCACCCCCTTCCCGAAATCATCCCCGACCCCGATGGTCAAGAGGCCGACATGAGCAAGCCAGTGCAGGTCTACATTCTGATGGGACAATCGAACATGCTCGGCTTCGGTAAATCCGATACCCTCAAGACCATCGCCCCCGAAAAATACCCCTACCTGGTCGACGAGGTCGGCGAATGGACGGTGCGTAAGGATGTCCGCAACGTTCGCGTGATGTGCTCGGGCAATAGCCCCGCCAAAGACTACATCAACGATTGGATGACCACCTCGGGTCGCATCGGGCCGGAAATCGGAATCGGATACGCTCTCGGGCACGTTACCGATGCTCCGGTGATGATTCTGAAAAGCTGCATCGGTAACCGCAGCCTGGGCTGGGACCTTCTCCCTCCCGGAAGCGAGCCCTACGAACACGGCGGTCAAACGCAGCCGGGATACCGTGGCACTCCGGAAGACCCGCAGGGCAACGGCAAGCCGGTGGAAGGTAAGTGGTATGCCGGCTGCCAATACGACGGAGACGTTGCGGCCGCAAAAAAGGTTCTTGAGGACCTCGACCGATACTACCCCGGTGCCAAAGGATACGAGGTGGCTGGCTTTTTCTGGTGGCAGGGCGACAAGGACATGCGCAATCCCGCCCACTTTGAACGATACGAGCAAAACCTCATTCAACTCATCAAGGCTCTGCGCAAGGACTTTAATGCCCCCGATGCTCGCTTCGTCACCGCTTCTCTGGGACAGACCAAGGAAGGGAGCGGAGGAGGTGACGGCACCATCCTGGAGGCGATGAAGGCAGTCGCCAAAAGCAGCGATGCCGAACTCAAGGACAAGGTCGCATTCGTCTACACCCATCCTCTCTCGAAAGGTGGAAGCTCGAGCGGCCACTACAACGGCGACCCCGAAACCTACATGAATGTAGGCCAAGCGATGGGCCGGGCGATGGTTGAGCTTCTCGCCAAGTAGGGATTCGCCAGACTATTCCCGATCCCGAACCGACATGGGGCGTTGCCTGGCAACGCTCCATTTTTTTGTTCACGAGGTGTGCCGGATGTCTTCGGCCGAAGCGGAAAAGACCACATCCTCTCCGAGGTTCACCGCAAGGTCGCCAATCCGCTCGAGGCTTCGCGAAATGAAGATGATATTCAGCAGCGATTCCGTCTCCGGAAGACCTTCAGAGATTTTCTGGGTCAACGACTTGGCCAGCACCTTGTGAATCCGGTCCACTTTCTCATCCATCTTGATCACCGCCAAAGCTCGTTTCTCGTCACGGTCGGAATAGGCCACGAGGGCTTCCGAGAGCATGCGCCGGACCTCGATCATCAAAGGCTCAACCAAGCGAACCTCGTCCAATTCCCCCGCCTTGAGGATCTTGCGGGACCGCCTCGCGACGGTCACCGCGTGGTCTCCGATTCTTTCAAGACTACGCCCGATGTTGATCGATGACAGGACATGACGGAGATCCGAAGCCACCGGGCTGAAACGAAGAAGAATGGCCATCCCCTGCTCATCGATTTGCTTCTCGTGCTGGTCAATCACCTCGTCTTCGTCAATGACATAATAGCAAAGGTCCAAATCACGATTAAGAAGCCCACTCACTGATTTTTCGATGGCAACCACCGCCAGTGTCCCCATCTTCACCACGGTATCCTTGAGAGCTCCCAGCTCATCATCGTAATTACGCAGAATGTGAGGCATGTCGTTGGTGGAAAGGTCTCACATTTCAGCCGAAACGACCACTGATATAATCCTCGGTTTGTTTGACCGACGGATTCCCGAAGATGCGGGCGGTCTCACCGCATTCCACCAGCTCTCCCATGTTAAAAAAAGCGGTCTGATCCGACACCCGAGCCGCCTGCTGCATGTTGTGGGTGACGATCACGATGGTGAATTCCTCCTGCAATTCGGCGATGAGCTCCTCGATCCGGGCCGTCGCGATGGGATCGAGGGCCGAACAGGGTTCGTCCATCAAGATGATCTTCGGTTTAACGGCGATCGTTCTCGCGATGCACAGCCGTTGTTGCTGGCCACCGGAAAGGCTGAGCGCGCTCTGATCAAGCCGATCCCTGACTTCGTCCCAGAGCGCCGCCTTTCTCAAAGAATCCTCAACCAGATGAGCAAGCTTAGCCTTGTCCCGCACTCCCTGGACTCGAGGACCATAGGCCACGTTGTCATAGATCGATTTGGGAAAAGGATTGTATTTCTGAAAAATCATTCCGACCTGCTTGCGCAGCTCGATCACATCCACTTTCGGGTCGTGGATGTCATGCCCCATGATCCGGATCTGTCCCGAGGTGATGGCGGCCTTCTCGACAAGGTCATTCATCCGGTTGAGACATCGCAGCAGGGTCGATTTCCCGCATCCCGAGGGCCCGATGAAGGCGGTTGTCAGGCCAGCCTGGATCTCAAGCGTCACCCCACGAAGGGCAGCGGTGCGTCCCCCATCGTAACTGAAGCTCAAGTTGTCGATCACAATGATCGCTTCTTCTTCCGCACGGGCAGTCGCTGGGGCATCATCAGGCATCTCAAAAACAAGTGATCAATGGGAATCTTTTCGGTGGCGTGAGCGCAGGATCACCGAAACCATCGCGAGTCCAATCACCAAGATCAAAAAGAGGAGAACCGAGCCATACCTCATGTGATCAATGGCCTCTCCGCCGGGTTGTCCCGAGATGATGTAGATATGGTAAGGTAAGGCCTCGACTTTCTGGGTCAGTAAGTTGGAAACCCAGAACAGGCCAGAGCCTTCGAGATTTTCCCAGGGAAGAGTGGCACGACTGAGGACTGCAGCGGTGAAGAGAATGGGCGCGGTTTCACCCGCCACGCGAGTCACGCCAAGAACCGAAGCCGTGAGCATCCCCGGAGCCGCCTGAGGCAAGACCGCAGTGCGGACGCAGGTCCAGCGGGACGCTCCCAAAGCCAGCGAGGCCTCACGCACTCCCCGAGGGACCGCCTTCAACGCTTCCTCACAAGCCGCCACCATGATCGGCAGAACCATGATCGCCAGGGTGGCTCCCCCCGCCAGCAGCGAACTGCCCCATCCTTGAAAACTCAAATACCCGCCTCCGGGCCAAACCGGAAGGGTCAGAATCGAACGATCCCAGTCGGGCTCGGTGGTCAGGACCGGGAAGACCGGCGAGAGACAGAAGAAGGCAAATCCAAAGAGCCCAAAAACAATCGAAGGCACGCCAGCGAGGTTCATGATGGCGAGCCTGAGGGTGGAGAGCAGCCGACCACCACGAGCAAACTCCACCATGTAGATCGCGGTGGAGATCCCGAGCACAAGGGCCATCCCCATGCAAAGCACCACCAGCATCGCCGTTCCCACCAGAGGCCCGAGAATCCCTCCTCCGGCATGTGAAATGGACCTCTCCTCAAGCAAAACCGCCCCGGGATTGTTCTTTCGATATTGCCGGTATTCATCGTGATCCAGCCGGAGCAATCTGCCCTCCTCGTCCTTGAACTCGTGCAAGGTCATCGGTGATTTGCTGAAGAAGTTGGTGTTCACATACGGGGCCTCGCTTCGCAAAAGAACCGGTGCTCCCTCCATCACGATCTTCCCAAAAATGGCCCCGACACAAAACAAGAGAAAGTAGGTGCCAATCGAAAATCCCAAGGTCAACAACTTGTCGGCGCTGCGCCACCGGCCCCTCATCGTCCTAAACGGATGATCGCATTCTCTTCCTGCCTTCCCCCGTCTCCCTTTCCTACGCATGCCTGAGATATCGTTTGACCAGTCTTTGCGCCCCCAAGTGAACCACAAGTGAAATCACAAATAGAATCAAGCCCAACAAAAAGAGGGCACGGTAATGCAAAGTCCCCGCGGTAACAGACCCCATTTCATCGGCGATGACTCCAGTCATGGTGTGCCCCGGCTCGGTCAAAACACCCAGCCCGGCTCCCCAACTAGGCATGGCAATCCGGTTCCCCGCAACGAGAAGAACCACCATCGTTTCCCCGATGACTCGGCCAAATCCAAGCAAAACGCCGGCCACAATGCCCGAAAAGGCGACTGGTATGACCACCCGGCTCACGGTGTGCACCCGGGAAGCTCCCAAAGCCAGCGAGGCCTCCGACAAGGCAAGCGGCACCCGCTGGAGGGCATCTTCGCACAAGGTAAAGACCGTGGGCACCGCCATCAGCCCCAAAAGCAGCCCGGCATTGAGCACATTCAAACGCTCAGTCACCGGGAAGCCGGGAAACCACGACAACCAAGGACTCGCACTCACCTCCATGAGCAAATCACCCAAGACCACCACCCCAAAGAAACCCAGCACCACCGATGGGATCGCTTGGACCATTTCAATGGCTGGCTTGATCAAGTTTTGCTCTCGCCGGGTCGCCAGTTGGTTGACGTAGACCGCCGCCCCGAGTGCAAAGGGCACTGCCACCACCATCGCAATCAGCGAAACCAACAAGGTGCCGGTGATCAGCGGGAGCAAACCAAAGACCTGACGCCAGCCGCTCCCGACCCGCCATTCGACCCCAAAGAAAAAAGCACCCACTGACTCGCCCCACCCCACTTCCTCCCGCCAATCCCACTCCGACGCCGACGCCAGACTTTCCTCGAGGCGCTCGCACCACTTCCGGCTCGCTTCCTCAAGCTCGATCAGCAAAGCTCTCCCCTCTGGTGCCACAACTTCGTCCGGCAAGGCGGCGACCGCCTCCCCGATGCCATCCTGCAAGCGACGGACCGCCCGAGCATGTTCTTCCCGCGCCTCGACCATAACCGCAACGTGGTCTGCAAAATCAAAATCATCGCGCCCTTCGGACTCCCGTCGAATCGTCAAAGCCTCCCTGGCAAGGCGGTCCCGCAGGTGTTCCAGCGGTTTGGCCGA
>JALQTQ010000249.1 GCA_023263995.1 Akkermansiaceae bacterium
AGGCTTGGGGAAGAGTCAGGTCATTCATCACGCTGAAACTTTCTCCCAAAACTTGGCCCTCCTCAAATCGATAACAGAGCTCTTACAATCGATTGAATCGATGATAAAGCCCTGGTGATCGCAAGGTGAGGCCCTGAGCTACCCGTTGAAAAACCGGCCTGAATCGCGCTTTACGCGGCGCGTCCTGTTCGAGCGCCGCAATCGATCTGAGGAAAGTGAGCCGGAATTCTGGGTGGGAATCCGTCATATCCCGCCACCCGCACCTTCGATCGCATCAATCCCCCAGTGGAAAAAAGGAACCCACTGTTCTGCTTCCATTTCTGCACCTGCCCGATCATGGGCGGGCGTGCAGATCAAATCTTCCGTCAACGCCTATCATTTTTTAACATTTCTCCTCCCAATTTCCCGGCCCACCTTGTTCCATGTCAGCCAAGTATAAGCACCCAAAGATTTCGATTCATCGTTGAATGGATAAGAAGGCCCTGACAGAAACCGACATCCGGACCAAGTTCATCACGCCCGCCATTGTCGGCTCCGCCGGTGATAAGTGGGACGTCATGACTCAGATCCGCGAAGAAGCCTACTTCACGGCCGGGCGGGTCATCGTCAGAGGGAAAACCGTGAAGCGCGGCAAGGCCAAAAAGGCCGACTACCTCCTCTTCTACAAGCCCAACATCCCCCTTGCCGTCGTCGAGGCCAAGGACAACAAGCAATCCGTCGGGGCGGGCATGCAGCAGGCCCTCGAATACGCTGAGATCCTTGATGTCCCCTTTGCTTACAGCTCGAATGGCGACGCCTTCCTCGAACACGACCGCACGAAGACCAGCGGCACCATCACCCGCGAGATCCCGCTCGACCAGTTCCCCACTCCCGAAGAACTCTGGCAACGCTACCGGGCTTCCAAGAGCTACACACCGGCCCAGGAGGCAGTCGCAACCCAAGATTACTACGATGACGGCTCAGGCAAAAGGCCCCGCTACTACCAGCTCAATGCCATCAATCGGACCGTCGATGCGATTGCCCGGGGTGCCAGCCGCCTCCTCCTCGTGATGGCCACCGGCACGGGCAAGACCTACACCGCCTTCCAGATCATCTGGCGCTTGTGGAAATCAGGAGCCAAAAGGCGCATCCTCTTCCTCGTCGATCGCAATATCCTCGCCGACCAAACGAAAACCAACGATTTCAAGCCTTTCGGGGCGGCGATGACGAAAATCAGCAACCGCACCGTCGACAAATCCTTCGAAATCTACCTCTGCCTTTATCAAGCCGTCACCGGCACCGAGTAGGACCGCAACATCTACAAGCAATTCTCGCCGGACTTCTTCGACCTCATCATCGTCGACGAGTGCCACCGGGGCAGCGCGGCCGACGATGCCGCTTGGCGGCAGGTTCTCGAATATTTTGGCTCCGCCACCCAGATCGGCCTCACCGCCACCCCCAAGGAAACCCATGAGGTCTCCAACATCGGATACTTCGGGGAGCCGGTCTACACCTACTCCCTCCGCCAAGGCATCGACGATGGCTTCCTCGCTCCCTACAAGGTCGTCCGGGTCGGTCTCGACAAGGACCTCGATGGATGGAGGCCCGAAGCGGGAAAAGTCGACAAATTCGGAAACGAAGTTGAAGACCGGGAATACAACCAGCGCGATTTCGACCGGGACCTCATCCTGGAGAAACGCACGGAAGCGGTGGCGGCCAAGGTGACGGAATTTCTGAAGGCCACCGACCGCTTTTCCAAGACCATCGTCTTCTGCGAAAACATCGACCACGCCGAGCGCATGCGGCAGGCCCTCGTGAATGCCAATGCCGACCTGGCCGCCGCCAACCCGAAATACGTGATGCGGATCACCGGCGACAACGACGAGGGCAAGGCCCAGCTCGACAACTTCATCGACCCCGAGTCTCCCTACCCGGTCATCGCCACCACCTCCCAACTGATGTCGACTGGCGTGGATGCCCAGACCTGCCGCCTCATCGTCCTCGACAAACGCATCGGCAGCATGACCGAGTTCAAGCAGATCATCGGACGTGGCACCCGCATCAACGAGGACTACGGGACACTCTACTTCACCATCATGGATTTCAAGCGGGCCACCGCCCTCTTCGCCGATCCCGACTTTGATGGCGACCCAGTGCAGATCCATGAAGCCGGCCCCGAGGACATTCCCGTTCCCCCGGATGACCTACCCGAGGACGAACCAGAAGGGGGCAATCCGGGGGACATTCTGCCAGAGCCCCCTGGCGGCGGAGAAGTGCCCGGGGGTGTCAAATACTACATTGATGACGTCGAGGTTCAGGTGGTGATGGAGCGGGTCCAGTATCTCGATTCCAGCGGTCATCTCATCACCGAGTCGCTCAAGGACTTCACCCGCAAGACGGTCCGGCAGAATTTCACCTCCCTGGCCGCCTTTCTCAACGTCTGGAACGAGGCCGACAAGAAACAGGCCATCCTCGAAGAACTCGTCGACCAAGGCGTCTTCCTCGATGAACTCGCCGAGCAAGTTGGAGCGGATTACGACGCCTTCGACCTCATTTGCCACATTGCCTTCGACCAACCACCCCTCACCCGGCAGGAAAGGGCCGACAAGGTCAAAAAACGCGATGTCTTCACCAAATACGGTGAACAGGCCCGCGCCGTCCTCGAGGCCTTACTCCAAAAATACGCCGACGCCGGCCTTTCCTCCCTCGAATCGCTCGAAACCCTCCGCGTTGATCCCCTGAGCGGATTCGGAACCCCCATCGAGATCGTGAAGCTCTTCGGGGGACAACCCAATTACCTCAAAGCCATCAAGGCCCTCGAGGATGAACTCTACGGTCACGTCGCCTGACTCACCTGCCATCTTGTTCTTCTCCATGATCCATCCCCACCGCCAAATCATGCCCAGAATTGGCGTGAATTTGGGCACAAAGGGAAAAACGTGCATACAAAATCGTTTTTTCTACACATATCACCCGAGATGTGACTAGTTTTTCTCGTTTTCTCTGCATGTTAACGCCTACCCTCCAAGATCTCGATTTCTCGCGCTTCGAGACCATCCCCATCTTGAAGCGCCTGAATGCCGCCACCCGCCAGCTCGCCGAGCTCAAAGGGGTGGCCGCCACCATCCCCAACCAAGGCATCCTCATCAACACCCTGGCCATTCAAGAGGCCAAGGACAGCTCGGAGATCGAAAACATCATCACCACCCACGACGAGATCTTTCAGGAAGACCTCAGCCCCAAAAGCTCGCTCAAACCCGCCGCCAAGGAAGTCCTCCGCTACCGCGAGGCCCTCTGGGAAGGATTCCACGAGATTCAAAGGACCGGACTCCTGACCAACCAGACGATCCTCAGGATTCAGGCCACCTTGGAGCGCAACAACGCCGGATTCCGCCGGGTCCCCGGCACCGCTCTCCAGAATGAACAAACCGGCGAGACGGTCTACACGCCTCCGCAAGATGCCCGCGAAATCGAGGAACTGATGCAGGACCTCGAGCTCTTCATCAACGAACCACCTCAGGCCGGGATCGATCCCCTCATCAGGATGGCCGTCATTCATCACCGCTTCGAGTCCATCCACCCGTTTTACGATGGCAATGGCCGCACCGGCCGCATCATCAATGTGCTCTATCTCGTGAAGGAGGATCTCCTCATCATCCCCTCCCTTTACCTCAGCCGCTACATCCTCCAGACCAAGCAGGATTACTACCGCCTCCTCCAAACCGTGCGCACCGAAGATGCTTGGGAGGATTGGATCGAATACATCCTCACCGCCATCGAACACACCGCCCGACAGACCTTGATCACCGTTCGGGAGATCAAGGCCGCCTTTCTCGATTACAAGAGGCGCATCCGCAGCCAGCATCGCTTCTACTCCCACGACCTCATCAACAACCTGTTCACCCATCCCTACACCAAGATCGAGTTCCTCCGGAAAGACCTCAAGGTCACCCGCACCACCGCCACCCGTTACCTCGAGGCCCTCTGCGAAACCGGCTTCCTCCTGAAACGCAAGATCGGCCGCACCAACTACTACATCAATCCCGACCTCACCCGCATCCTTTCCAACCCACCTCATTTCAACACCCCCACTTCCTGACTTCCCATGGCAAACGTCTCCAATCTCGTCAAATCCATCCAGGACATCATGCGCAAGGACGCCGGCACCTACGGCGACGCCCAGCGCATCGAGCAAATCGCCTGGCTCTTCTTCCTCAAAATCTTCGACGACCGGGAACAGGAAATGGAACTCCTGCGCGACGACTACCGCTCGCCCATCCCGGAGAATCTCCGCTGGTCGGCCTGGGCCGCCGATGAGGAAGGCATCACGGGCGACGCCCTCCTCGATTTTGTCAACAACACCCTCCTCCCGAAGCTGAAGACCCTCAGCGGCACCAGCCCCATGCACGGGCTCATCCGCATGACCTTCGAGGATGCCAACAACTACATGAAGAATGGCACCCTGATGCGGCAGGTCGTCAACAAGGTCAACGGGATCGACTTCAACTCCTCCAAGGACCGCCACCTCTTCGGGGACGTCTACGAGAAGATCCTCAAAGACCTCCAGTCGGCCGGAAACGCCGGCGAGTTCTACACTCCCCGCGCCGTCACCCAGTTCATCGTCGATCAGGTCGATCCACGCCTCGGCGAAGCCATTCTCGATCCCGCCTGCGGCACCGCCGGCTTCCTCACCTGCGTCATCGAGCACCTCAGAAAACAGGCCAAAACCGACGAGGACGAGCGCATCCTCCAGGAATGTTTCTCCGGCATTGAAAAGAAGGCCCTGCCGCACGTCCTGTCCATGACCAACCTTCTCCTCCACGGCATCGACGTCCCCTCCCACGTCCGCCACGACAACACCCTCGCCCGCCCGCTGCGCGACTGGGGGCCGAAGGAGCGCGTCGATTGCATCGTCACCAACCCGCCCTTCGGCGGCATGGAGGAGGACGGCATCGAGGCCAACTTCCCCGCCGAGTTCCGCACCCGCGAGACCGCCGACCTCTTCCTCGTCCTCATCATGAAGCTGCTCAAGGCTCACCTGCGCCACGCGCTTGAGGAGCGCGACGCGGTCGTCGTCCTCCTCCATCGCAGAGGCGAGCGCGCTGAACTGCTGCACG
>JALQTQ010000024.1 GCA_023263995.1 Akkermansiaceae bacterium
TGCCGATCGGTTCGAGCGCTTCGGTATCGACGACCGTGACCGTGCCGTCGGACCGGTTGGCGAGGTAGAGGCGGGTGCCGTCCGGCGACAGCACAGCATCAGGGGACACGTTCTCGCGGGCCAGTTCGATGAACTTCAGGATCGAGTCGATATCCGACTGCATTCTGGATTGCGGGAAGCCCTCGCCAGGTCTCTTGTAGAACGGCTGGAGCGTCACGACGTCCCACCGGTGCTTGGTGAGCGCGTCCCGGTATTTCCCGAAATCCTTGCTGATTTCGCGCGCGACGTCCGGGCTACCCCAGATGTGATGGACCGGCGACCCCGACTTGATGTGCGCGCCGACCGTCAACGCATCCGACTTCTGCGCGGCAATTGCCGGGAGGCTATACGGCTGCGAGTTATGCGTAAAGCTGTTGCCGATCATGAAGACCGTCTTGCCGCTGCAAGAGAGCATCTGGAAAAGAAGGGCCGTAAAAATCACGGCAGCCGGGGTTATTGAATATTTTCGTGTCACCATGGTATACGATGAGAAGGAAGCTTTCCCAGGGCTCCGCTGAAGGAGCCCTGTCGGCAAAGGTTGCGTGGGGTCCTCCTCTGCTACTGTCTCGGGATCATCCCGGCCATGGCCGAGGCAAAGGCATTGCCGAGGCGCACGAAGAACTTGCCGGCACCGAGATAGTGATAGGGCCGGTCGCTGCCGACGAGGTCCCACACGTAATAGTTTCTTTGCCATCCGGCGTTATAAACCTCCAGCGAATCAAGTGCATACTCGGTGTAGCTTTCGACGGCCATGACGTTGCCCTTGAATTCCGGTAAGGCAGCCGCTGCCCGCTGGGCGACCGAAACCGCGTTCTCGCCCACCTTCTCCTTGGTCTGGGAGGTCCCAAGAACGCCGATGACGAAGGGCATCTGCGGCGTCTTGTACTCGCGGCGGATGTCCTTGATAAAGGCGACCATGTTGTCTTGGTAGTTGTTTTTGAAGTCGTCACTGAACTGGTCGTTGAAGCCCTGGAACCAGACAAAGCCAGCGATCTCGTAGCCGGCATCGGGATCGTAGCCAGGATGTGCCGCCTTGGGATCTGCCAACACGGTGTTGACCTGCTTGACCATTTCACGCCAGAAGTGCCCTGCTTTGGCAGGATCCACGACACGCGGCTGCCCAGGCTTGCGCAGCTTTTTCTTTGCTTCCTCGTCGGCAGACTTCATCACTTCCTCATATGCCGCGAGATCAGCTTCATACTTCTTTACAGACTCAAGATAATCCTGGTAGCCCTCGGTTTCTTTATAGTCCGGCAGCGACGGCGGACGGAAGTCGTAGTGCAGCGACTTGCCGCCCCACGAGGTCTTGATGAGCAGGATCGGGCCGTCGATCTTTTCCGCGATCGAAAGACCGAAGGCGTATTCGGGGCCGATCTTGCTTGGGTTGGCACCGAACCCCACCGCTAGTTGGCCGGACTTCCGGTTGTTGTCCGCAATCGAGTTGATGTAAACCCGGTCGGAGACGGCACTGGCCTCGACCACATCCTTCTTGTAGGCCTCCAAAGTAGCCTTGATTTTTTCCGCTTTGGCTTGTGCAGTCTCCTTTTCGGCGGCAACCGTTATTTCCTTGATTTTATTCTCTCCGATGCCGCCGGTCAGTTCGTTGAGCTCCTTCCCCAGCGCGAGCGTCTCATCATAGCGCTTCTGCGAAAGTTTAGAATCCTTCCCGAAGACCAAGTCAATGAGTGCCTGGTCTGTGGGGCCGTCCGCATTGAAGAGCGTGCCCATGGTGTGCCCATTGCTGTGCCCCACCATGTTGGACTGGCCCGCCAGGATGAAGACCTTCAGCTTCTCGGTTGCGGCCTCCGCAGGCTGCACACCGACACAGCATGCGAGCAGTGCACTCGCAATTAACTTTGTGACTCTTGTTTTGTTCATTGTTTTTCTCTTTTGTTGCTGGGGTTCGGGAATCACGCGTCATTCGACGGCCCGAGGGTTGGGGGAGGATAGCTGGCGAGCGGGGAGTCGGGGTAAGCTGATGTCTTCACCGCCGTTCTCATACCATCCAGCACGGGGGATTTATCGGTGATTCTGATTTTTCTTTGTCCGCCACCTGCCTTATCCTTATCAGGTTGGAATCGCGACCCGACTATGGTTTTACAAGTTTTAGCTGCCACATTTTATTTTAGGTATTTTAAATTTTAGGTGCCAGGCAAACCATAAGAAAGATGGTCTTAAGTGACTGAAGCGGAATTGATTGGAAGGATATTTTTCGTTTTCGGAATGGGGAAAATCGGCTTTTCCCCTCGCCCCTCCGGCAGAAAGGTCCTGTTTTTCCGGTATGGGCGGGATCGGTCCCGTTTTCGGATCGGGCTCGGGGCTCAAGCGTTCCCGACTCCTGCTTACTTGGAATGCTGCGCTTGCGACAAGTGTTTGACGAGTTCCAAGCCCACGCGGGGAGCGTAGATCACCCCCTTCGAGCCGAGCCCGTTGACCATCCAACCCCGTCCTTTTTGGTAAAGGATCACCGGCCTGCTCCGATGGATGATGGGGCGGATCCCGGCCACGTGGTCGATGACCTCAAAAGGGCGGTTGGTAAAGGAGCGGAGGATGTCCTCCACCCTGGCGCGCCCCGCCACCGTGGGGTTTGAATCGAGGTCCTCCCACTCGTAACTGGCTCCGACCCGATAGCGGTCGTCACCCAACGGGATGACCCAGCCATTTCGGTTGAGAATGCGGTATTCCTCCCATCCGGAAACCCTCACGGTCAGGATCTCGCCCTTGGCGGAACGATGGGGAACGTCCTCGAAATCGCCCCGGATCAACCCGGCTGCTCCACAACACCAGACCTGCTCGCTGGGCTCGCCCATTCCTCCCCATTCTCCGCCATTGGCTAAAAACTCGCGCTTCGCGACCTCCAAAAAACGCGGGCAGTCCAGCCACCCTCCGCCGTGCCACAGGACTCCCTCCGCACTCACTTTGGCGAGCCATGGTTCCACCACTGGCCGCTTCCGCTCAAACTTGGCACGGTCCTGCTCGTCACGCCACAACCGCAAGATCGGCATGGGGTGAAAAAGATCCTCCGCCAAGTCGGCATAAAACGGCCTCGCGACCGCCCAAGCCTCCGCGACTTCCCAGCTGGGCTCGAAGTTCCTCCCGGCCACCGGATTGACGAGACCGGCGGCGACGTTGCTGCTTCCCGGTCGACCATCGTCGACGACCCGCACCGCATATCCGGCCCGCTGCAATTGTAAGGCCACACAGGCCCCAGCGAGGCCAAATCCCAGGACCTCGATCATGATCTCAAAGCAGGGTATCCAAGGCCGAGATCACGCGTCGGGCCTTCTCGCGGGCTTGCGTGAGATCGTCGCCCCGGGCCAGTCCGACCGCCATGCGCCGTTTTCCCGAGACCTTCGGCTTTCCGAAGAGACGGAGCTGGGTATCGGGAAGAGCCAGGGCCTCCTCGAGATTTCCGAAGGAGACCTCCTCGGAATACCCTTCCACGACATGGGCGCACGAGGCCGATGGCCCATGATTGCGGATATTGGGAACTGGCAACCCGAGGATGGCCCGGGCATGAAGGGCAAACTGACTCAGGTCTTGGGAAATCATCGTGACCATCCCGGTGTCGTGTGGTCGGGGAGACACCTCCGAAAAGATCACTTCGTCTTCCTTGACAAACAACTCGACTCCAAAAACGCCCCACCCGCCGAGATTGCCAGTCACCTTCTCGGCCATCTCACGAGCCTTAGCGAGGGCCACCTCGCTCATCGGCTGGGGCTGCCAAGATTCCCGGTAGTCACCATCGACCTGCAGGTGCCCGATCGGATCGCAGAAGGAGGTGCCTCCGCAATGCCTCACCGTGAGCAGGGTGATCTCGTAATCGAAATCGACAAAGCCCTCCACGATGACCTTGCCTGCGCCGGCCCGTCCGCCCTCCTGCGCGTATTCCCAAGCCGACGGCAAGTCGTCTTCGCTCTTCACCGTCGATTGGCCCTTGCCCGACGACGACATGATGGGTTTGACCACGCAAGGCAGGCCGATCTCCGCCACCGCGGCCTCGAATTCCTCGCGAGTGGCCGCGAAACGATAGGGCGAGGTCAGACAGCCCAGATCCTCGGCCGCCATCCGCCGAATCCCCTCCCGGTTCATCGTCAATTGGGTCGCCCGCGCGGTCGGGACAATTTTTGCCAACCCGTCGGCTTCGATCTCCGCCAGGATGTCCGTGGCGATGGCCTCCACTTCCGGCACCACCAAGTCGGGGCTTTCCTCCTCGATGACCTCGCGCAAGGCATGACCGTCCAGCATTGATAACACATAACAGCGGTCGGCCACCTGCATTGCGGGTGCATTCTCGTATGCGTCGCAGGCGATGACCTCGATTCCGTATCGTTGCAGTTCGATGACCACCTCTTTGCCCAGCTCGCCGGAGCCACACAGTAAAACCTTGGTTGCCGTCTCGGTGAAGGGAGTTCCAATCCTTGCCATGCCGCAGTGAAGCCCAGCTCCCCTCGCATGAAAAGAGGGAAGACGAGGACGAGGGACGAATTGCCTCTCTCATTTCCCTGGCTACGGGCAATTTTTTTATTGGACAGAGCTTGATCACAGGTCTAACTCCCCAACGCGCCCGGGCGCGAAAAACTTGGAACGGCAGCGTAGCTCAGGGGTAGAGCAGAGGACTCATAAGCCTTTTGTCGGCGGTTCAAATCCGCCCGCTGCTACCAATTTTCATCTTGCTCTGGCAGCCTCGTCGACCTTCGCCTTCTGGTTGTCCTTTTCAAGCACCAGCATGGTCCGGCAGGGGAGGTAGATCCGGAGGCGTCCCGCAGGGGCCGGGTAGACGAGCCTATCATCAATTCGCCCTTGTCCCCCGAAGGTGGGGTCGTCGCTCGAGAGGACCAGACGGTAGCTCCCTTCCATCGGCACGGGAAACTCGTAATTGGCCACCGAAGTGACGGGGCTAAGATTGACGGCAAAGATCAAATTGCCCCGCTCGAACTGCAAACATTGGTTGGCCTCATCGAGATTCAGGAGCTTGGCTCCTGGCGTCGGGAGCACCTTTCCCGCCACCGCCATCATGGCGGCATCAAAGACCTCGAGCTGGCGGTATTTGAGGCCGGAGTGGTCAGCGAGCGACCATTGGCGTCGCGCAAAATGATAACTCCAGCCATTGCCTTCCCTCGGGAAGTCGACCCATTCGGGATGGCCAAATTCATTGCCCATGAAGTTGAGATATCCCTCGCCACCCAAGGCCAGGGTGAGGAGACGGAGAATCTTGTGCAGGGCAATGCCACGTTCGATGACCGGATGATCATCGTCCTTTGCCATATGATGATACATCGCGGCATCCATCAACCAGAAGGCCAGCGTTTTGTCCCCGACCAGTGCTTGGTCATGGCTTTCGGCGTAGGCGATGGTTTTTTCGCCATCACGACGGTTGGTCAGGGTGTGGTAGATCTCGGCGAGGTTCCAGTCCTCGTCGGCTTGGTGCTTGAGAAGTTTGATCCAGTGGTCGGGGATGCCCATGGCGAGGCGGTAGTCAAAGCCCAGCCCGCCTTCCGTGAGCGGACGACACAAGCCCGGCATCCCGCTCATGTCCTCAGCCACGCTGAGGGCGTTGGGATTGATCTCGTGAATGAGCCGGTTGGCCAGCTGGAGGTAGGTCACGGCATTCCATTCGACACCATCCTTGAAGTAGCGGTCGTAGTGATCGAAAACGATGTTGCCGTGATGGTGGTAGAGCATGGAGGTCACCCCGTCGAAGCGGAAACCGTCGAAGCGGAACTCGGTCATCCAGTAAGCCAGGTTCGAGAGCAGGAATCGGCAGACCTCCGGTCGCCCGTAATCAAACAAGCGCGAGTCCCATTGGGGATGATCGTGCCGGAGAAAATACAGCCCCTCCTGCCCGTCGAAGGCCGCCAAGCCTTCAGCAAAATTCTTGACCGAATGGGAATGGACCACGTCCATGAGGACGGCCAGGCCGAGACCGTGGGCGGTGTCGATGAGATACCTCAGGTCATCGGGTGACCCACAGCGGGAGCTGGGAGCAAAGTAGTTGGCGACGTGGTATCCGAAGGACCCATAGTAGGGGTGCTCCGCCACCGCCATCAGCTGCACCACGTTGTAGCCCAGTCGGACCACCCGCGGGAGAACCTTTTCTGCAAATTCCCGGTAGCTTCCCACCCGGTTTTCTTCGGTGGCCATCCCGACGTGAGCCTCGTAGATCCTCGGCGCGGTGACCGGCCCAGGCCCACAATGCTGCCAAGGGAAGGGAGCCTGCTCGGGCACCTCGGCGGAAAAACCTTTGCTCTGCTCATCCTGCACCACCAGCCGGGCGTGGGAAGGAATGCGGTCGTGCCCTCCGTTGGCCCCGGTGATGTGCACCTTGAACTTCATTCCGGGTTGCAGGACCTCCTGCGGAAGCCTGACCTCCCACACCCCAGGTTCGGACGAACGACTCAGGGGGTGGCTCTGGCGGTCCCAATTGTTGAAATCACCAATGAGAGACAGGCCCGTGGCGCGGGGTGCCCATTCCCGAAAGGTCCAACCATCATCGCTCCGGCACAGCCCCAAGACCTCGTGACTCCGGGCGAATTCCCGCAAAGGCCCATACTCTGCCAATCTCTCCTCGAAACGCTCACGCCGCGCCCGGATCTCGTTGGCATACGGCTCCAGCCACGGATCCAGTGTCACCAACTCCGGCACCTCGGCTTGCTCGCTCACGAGTTCACCATAGCAAAGAACAAGCCAACCGACCGGAGGAATCGGCGACATTTTCTTTATTTTTTAAAATTATTCAGTAGTCCTAACCATCTCGATGGCGAACCGCAGACGATCCGGCACCACCCGTCCGTCCTCTTCCGGGCGAAACAGAGGTATTTTGGGAGGCTTTCTCGGGCTGCATCAACTGGCCCGCAACCAAGCCAACCGACGGGGCGGGCGACGGGGCCGCATGACCCGGCAAGCGGCCATCGCGGGTTCGTCGGCTGTGGCCGATTACCACGACGGGGACTTTCTTTACCGGAGCCACCTCAAACGCCTCTTTCATTGGACCCTGGGCCTTTTCCTGATCCCGCTGTGCTTTGTGACCGTGATCACTTTGGTGCGCGAAAGCGGCGAAGACCGCATCCTCCAAACCATCTGGTATTCCACCGAACTCCTGAGCTTCATCGTAGGGGCTCTCTCGATGGTCAGCTGGTTTCTCCTGGGGATCGCCAACGAACGTCTCCTTTACCTCTACGTTCTCGGCCACGAAATGACCCATGCGATGTTCGTCTACGTCTGCGGGGGGCGCATCAGCGCGATCCATTTCAGCACCGAAGGCGGCTACGTGATGACCAACAAGTCCAACATCCTCATCGCGCTCTCGCCCTACTTTGTGCCTTTTTGGTCGGCCGTCCTGATTTCCCTTCACGGCTTCGTGAGCCTCTGGGCCAAGATCCCGGGCGGCGGGCTCATCCTCACCGGCCTGCTTGGTTTCACCTGGACCTTCCACATCGTCTGGACGGTTTGGATGATTCCCAAAGATCAGCCGGATCTGAAGGAAAACGGGACCTTCTTATCTCTGATGCTCATTATTTTCGCCAACTTGGTGGTCTTCAGCCTGATCCTCTGCGCCACCTCGCGCGAGGTCCAGCTCCTGAATTTCACCTTTGAGTGGTGGAACACCTGCCTCGACCTCGCCCAAGGCCTGTGGCGGCTAATTCCCGGGTTCCTTTGACTCTGCCGCCTTGGCCTCGGCGGCCTGCTTGGCCAAGTCAAGGGCGTAGAGCTTGACAAACTCGCCGGGCTCACCGCGGAACTGGATCTTACCCTGATGATCGAGGACGTAAACTTGGGGCCAACGCTCGACGCGGTAGAGCTTGGTGATGAGCTGGCTAGGATCGGAGAAGTTCCGCCAAGTGACCCGGCCCTTGCCAATGTGATCCCGGAGGGTCAGCGGGTTGTCCATGCTGACTCCGATGATTTCGATGTCCTTGCCTTCGAATTCCTCCTGGTATTTTCGGAAGATCGCAAGCGATTCATCGTGCGCCGGCATGAGAGCGTGCCAGAAGAACAAGACCACGGCCTTGCCCCGGTAGTCGCCAAGCGAAGACTTTGTCAAATCCACCTCAATCCCGGTGAAGTCGGGGGCCTCCACTCCCACCGAAAGCCGGTTCATGCGGAAAAGCTCGTCCTTCAGGATCGCGTGCGTGGTGGTGCGGCCGACCGTCACTTCCGGAGCCTTGATCGCAGCCACTAATTTTTCCTGCCGCTTCGCCATGAAGACTTTCCCGTCCCCGAGGCGACGGTGCAAGATGGCTTGCCCGAGCGCCGCCGCGCCTTTGACCGCCTCCGATGGGTTGACCTTCTCGATCAATTCCAACAGGGACATCGCCTTCGGGTCCTCCAGGTGGGTGAGGGAAACACAATAGGCCCCGAGCTTGGGACTTTGCAGATGATTCTTGCGGACCGCTTCCCGAATCAAGAGCGCCGGAGCTGGCAGGGCCCGCCCCCGCACCCGGCCCGGAGGGGGAGTGGTGGCAAAGACCGGGGTCTCCCGCAGGAGCCAAGCCGCCGGCTCGAGGGTCCAGCTTTGATCCAAACTCTCGCTGATCTCTTCCCAGACCTTGCGGCCGGCCTCGTTCTCATCCGGGCGGCGCGCCCACGCTGCATTTTGCTCGGTATTCGTCGACGCCGTGCGGACGTCATTGACCCACTGAAGCTGCGCCTGGTCATACTGACGCATCAAAAGCTGGGCCCGTTCAGGGGAACCGGCAACAAGAAGACCGCTCCCCAGCGTCATCAGGATGAGAATCGTTTTCATGGTGTGGGCCGACAGTGAACCGCTTTCCGCCCGATGCCAACCCGGAATCCCGGCCAATCAGGGTGCCTTTTCCTGCTTTTTCTTCGCCGCCAGTAGCCTCTTGAGTTCATCGTGGTAATCTCGCCCCACGATGTAGCCGATGCATTTGGATGAGCCGCACCGGCAAGGGTGGTCCTCGTAGCACTCGACATCGAAACCGTAATCAAAGGTGATTTCCTCATCGACCTCGATGTCGCGCAGGGCCTGCAAGTAAATCCGCTTGCCGTCCTGAATGGCCTCGCTGTTGGGCTCGCAGGAGTGATTGATCAGGCGCGCCGGGTTCCACTCCACGTTGCCATCAAGATCCCACTTTTTGGTCAGGTTAAAAATGTAAACCGCTGCCGCCCCGGTCTTCTCGTGCTCCTCGAATTGAGCCCACGCCCGTCTTTCGCTCTCCTCCTTGTCGATCAGATTCCCGACATACTCGATGAAATACTGTTCCTTCTCGATGGGCTCGATGCAGTAAACCCCGCGTCCGTGAATCTCGGACCCACGCACCTCGACAAAGTCGCTCTTCCCCCGCTTGCGCATTTTTTTGATGCGCTTCTCTTCCTTCTCTTCCGGGGTCAGCTTCCGGTCCTTCTTCTTTTTCATCTTCCCACCCATCAGGAGCCACGGGTTCGCATTCAATTCAGGATCTTCTGTCGGCCCACCTCGGGAAACTTGAGCTTCCCGGCGTCCTTAGGAAGAAAGGGGAACACCTTCCGCAGTTGGATGGGCGTGACGGTGGAGCCGTCGATGAAGGTCCAATCCTCGATGCGCTTGGGCGAAATCGCAATCTGGAAGCTGGTCTTGCGCCACTTCTCCAGTTCCCCGTTTTCACTCTTGATGAAGACATCCATCACCGTGGGCACATAAACCATCCATTGCCGATAAGCGAATTCCTGCTTGGGCTTACCATCGGCATCGAGGACCGGTTGGCCGTTCTCCCAAACATCCTGCGCGCCCCAATCCACTTCAAAGGCCACATCCGGGGCTTGGGTGATGCCAGCCTGGATCGCAATGCCATTTCCGCCCATCTGATTCATCATCTTCAGCATGTCGACTTTGAACTTGGCGGGACCGCCAAAGGGCCGCGCAATCGCCTCGACGAATTCCGGGTGCATCCGGTCCACCACCACCTTGAAATTCCCCCGCACCGTTTCATCCATCAGGACTTGGGTGGCCATCCGGGCCCGTTCCATCACTTCCAAGGGCACCAACTGCCGAGGAGGGATCCCCGCGACCGGGTTCTGAGCCGATGCCGGCAGCACCACCAAGATCAACAGAAGAAGGAATCTCATGCCCCCGAAATGCCCCGGGATGGCCCCAAGGTCAAGACTCCCTCGCCCGCCCACCTGATTCCCGGGAGGCCCGTTCTTTCAGAATGATTAAGGATCAATTCCGCTCTTCACTTTCCCGGGCCCCTTCGATATTTCCTTTCGGGTCATGGCAAAAAACGCGTTGGGAAAAGGCTTGGGAGCTCTCATCAAAGGAGCAAGCTCTGATTCCGTGCCCGACGCACGCGTGGAACTTCGCCCCGGCGAAAGTGTGACCGAGGTCCCCATCAACGACCTCGTCCCCTCCCCGCTGCAACCTCGAAAGCACTTCTCGGAAGACTCGCTGACCGAGCTCAAAAACTCGATCGCCGAACTGGGCATCATTCAGCCCCTGATCATCCGCAAGGTTGACGGGCGCATTGAGCTCATCGCCGGGGAACGACGCTGGCGGGCCTCGCGCATGCTCGGACTCAAGACCGTTCCGGTCATCGAGCGACCCTCGACCGACCAAGAGGTCCTCGAGATGGCCCTCATCGAGAACCTGCAACGCCAGGACCTCAACGCCATCGAGGAAGCCGAAGGATACGTCCGCCTCGCGCGCGATTTCCAGCTCAAGCAGGAGACCATCGCGAAGCGCGTCGGAAAGTCGCGGGCCGCCGTGGCCAACTCGATGCGCCTGCTCGACCTCCAGGCACCCATCCAGCGGCACCTCGCCGACGGGCTCCTCACAGTGGGACACGCCAAAGCCATCCTCGGGGTGAAGGATCCACGCGAGCAAATCGCAGTGGCGGAACAAATCCTACGGCAGAACATGACCGTCCGGGCGGCCGAAAAATTTGTGCAAAACCACCAAAAGTCGAAGGTTGAGCGCACTTCCTCGGGCCGAAAGCCGGTCGATCCGCACATCATCGCTATTCAAAACAGCCTGCGCGACCACTTCGCCACCCACACCCTCATCCATCACGGCGAAAAGAAGGGGAAAATCGAGATCGAATACTACGGCAACGACGACCTCGGTCGCATCCTCGCCCTCCTAGGCATCAACCTCGACTAAGCATGGTGATCCGGTTCTTTCTTGGCCTCTCCGCGTTTGCCTCCTCCCTCGTTCTTTTCTCCTGCGGCGAGGAAGAGCCCTCATCCCTTCCAGCAGTCAGGGCAACCGCCCCCATTCCTGAACAAACGGTGGGGCAATTCTCCGGCCAACGGGCCTACGACCACATCGTCAAACTCACCTCCTTCGGTCCCCGCCCGCCCGCCTCTGAGGGGTACGCCAAGAGCCTCAGCTATCTCGAGAGCACCCTCAAGGACCTCGGCTGGGCCACCCGACGCAGCACCTTCCAAACCCTTACCCCGAAAGGCCGCATCTCTTTCACCAACCTGCTCGCCCGCCACGCCCGCGATGGCAACGAACCGGACTGGGATCAGTCTCCCCCTTATCTCATCGGCGGGCACCTCGACAGTAAGTTTTTCCCTGATCTCAATTTTACCGGCGTCAACGACAGCGGGTCATCCACCGGGGTGATGCTGGAACTTGCACGCGTCCTTTCCGCCCACCCCGAGGCCGCCGCCAATCTCGAGCTCGTCTTCTTCGATGGCGAGGAGGCCTTCGGCGAAAAGATCATCTTTGAAAGAGGAGCCAAAGAAGGCCTCTACGGCAGCATCAACTTCGCCCAGCAACTTCGCAAACGCCAGACCCGCCCGACCCTCGGCATCGTCCTCGACCTGGTCGGCGACCCGAAGGTGCCCCTGCTCGTCGGGGGCGATTCCCACCCCAACGCCGTCGCCCAAGCCCGCGCCGCCACCAAGGTCCTCGGTCTCGGCGGCTCCGTCTCCTTCCCCGACGCCAGCATCCTCGACGACCACATTCCCCTCCAAGTCTACGCCAACCTTCCCGTCCTTCACCTCATCGGTGACTTCCAGGAAATGCCCTACTGGCACACCGCCGGCGACACCCTCGACAACATCACTCCCCAGGCCCTCGAAAACGCCGGCAAGCTCACTCTGCAGGTCCTGCACCAGATGACGCAGTGACTCGGCCTCCTTAACTTCCTCCTTCAAATTCTCCCGTCACCAGTCACCATCCCTCCCCCCTATGAAAGTTCACAACGCCATGTGGCCCGGCCTCGTCGGGAAAGAAGAAGGCACCGACCACCCGCCCATCTCGCTGGAGCGCATGCTCGAACTCACTTTGAATGCCGAAGTCGGCGGACAGAAGTTCGACGGAGTCGATTTCTTCCTGTTCCACCCCCACACCGACCCCGACGCCTCGGACGACGAGCTCCGCAGGATTGCCGACCTCATCGCTTCCCAGAACCTCAAGGTGGGCACCTTGGTCGCTCCCGTCTGGGAGGGCACCGTTGGAGGCCCGGCCTTCGGCTCACAGAGCGATCGCGATCGCTTCGTCCTGGCGGTCGAGAAGGCCTGCCGCATCGCCTCCGTCCTCAATGACCACGGAGTGCGGGAATACGGAGCGATTCGCATCGACACCGCGGGCTCGGTCGAGGACTGGGCCAAGGACCCGGCCGCCAACACCGCCTTGGCCGCCGAGACCATCAAGCGCGCCGCCGCGATCGCCGCCGACCACGGGGAACGCCTCGCCATGGAAGGGGAAATTTGCTGGGGCGGCATTCATTCTTGGAAGGACACCCTCGACCTGCTCGAGGCCATCGGCCTGCCGGACACGGTCGGGTTCCAGTCCGACCTCGCCCACACCTACCTCTACCTCCTCGGCTACAACGCCCCGGAGCACGCCCTCGTCCAGGAAGGCCACACCGACGAGGAATTCTGGGCTGCTTACCGCCCCATGGTCGACAAGCTCCGTCCTTGGACCATCGACTTCCACGTCGCTCAGAACGACGGTACCGTTCACGGCACGGGAGCGCACGACAAGACCGGCCGCCACTGCCCGGCCGATGACCCCAATGGAAAACTCGACATCGTGAAATGCTCCGCCGAGTGGCTCAAAGACCACGAGGACCGCAAGATCAAACACATCTGCTGGGATGGCTGCATGTTCTCCAACGAACTGCTTGAGAGCCCAGAGACCTGGGACACCATCCTCGGCACCATGCTCGGGGTGCGCGATGCGATCTGAGGCCCGGCCGACCTTTCGCCTCGAAAACGAATTCACCTGCGATGCCCCGTTGACGCTCCCGACGCGGCTTGGCAAGGTGAAGGGGTGACTTGGTTTTCCCACGCCGTCTCGCGAAAAGGAATCCGATCCCCGACATCTCTTGGACTGCCGTCGAATGAGGTCATGCTGCCAGTCACTCGGAAAAAACAGACCCGGGTCCACTTGGCGCCCCTGCTCGGCTCCCTGCTCTCTCTCACCTGCGCCGGGGCCTTGGAATTCACCGACGTCTCAATCTCGGCCGGCATCACCCACCACTTCGATCAGGACCCCACGAATCTGTTCAGAACCGTGGACCCGGCAGATCAGGAATACGCGAATATGACCGGTGGAGCGGTCGCGGAAGACTTCGACGGGGACGGCTGGGTGGACCTTTTCGTCCTGCGAGGGGGACGGCATCCCAACCTGCTCTATCTCAATCAAAAAGACGGCACCTTTGCCGAGCAGGCAGCCTTACGGGGAGCGGATCAGACCGGGCGGCACTCCGCAGTCTGCGGCGCGGACTACGACTCCGATGGCGACATCGACCTCTTCATCTCCTCGGTCAATGGTCCCCATCTGCTCCTGCAGAACGACGGTGCCGGGCACTTCACCGCGACCCCCGGGATCATCCCTTCAGTGGCCCGACGGCCATCGAGTCCAAGTTGGGCCGATATCGATGGAGACGGCTTGCTCGACCTGGCCTTGGGTGCCTGGGCTGATGGAGAGGAAGACGCCATCCGCCTCTATCGAAACGAAGGCAAGCAAGGGTTTTCGGAATTTCAGACGATCCCGACCAGCTGGAATTTTGTCCCCCATTTTGCCGACCTCAACGGAGACAGCCACGTGGATCTGGTAGCGGTGGCCGACTTTCTCGGAACCCGCATCTTTTTCAACAATGGCCGGGGCGTCTTTTTCCCCGCCGGAAGCAGCGACATCGAAAACGGGATGGGCGTGGCCACTGCGGATCTTGATCACGACGGCGATCTCGATCTTTTCATGACCGCCATCCAGCATCCCGATCCCGCCTTCAATATCACTGACACCGATGGCAACCGCCTCCTCCTCAACGACGGGCACGGGGAATTCCGGGACCTGACCACCGCGGCCGGCGTCCGCTCCGGATACTGGGGATGGGGCGCGGTCTTCGGCGACTTCGACAACGATGCCGACCAGGACCTTTTCCACGTGAACGGATTCAACACCTTCTTCGATTTGACGACCCGTTTCATCACCACTCCGGCCGTCCTTTTCGAAAACAATGGCAACCTGGAGTTTTCCGAGGTGGCCACCTCGTCAGGGGATGCCGCCCAAACCGGTCAGGGGCGCTGCGTGGTCTCCTTTGACTACGACAACGACGGGGACCTCGACCTCTTCCTTGTCAACAACAACGATTTTCAGCAGGGCCCAACCCCATCCTCGATCATCACCACTCCCGGAGACCTGGTTCTTCTCCGCAATGATACCCCGTCCTCCGGCAACTGGCTCAAGGTGCGGGTGGAGGGAAGCCCACCTTATCACGCCCACGGGATGGGTGCCAAAATCCGGGCCAAACTCCCCGGGCAAACCCAACTGCGGGAAATCAATGCCTCCAGCAATTTCAACGGCCACGGCCCCTACCGCATCGCTCATTTTGGGGCCGGCCGGGCCACCCGGTTTGAGGAAATCATGGTCACTTTTCCCAACGGAGACTCGGTGCGCCACGAGAACGTCGCGGCGAACGAGGACCTTGTCATTTCCTCGCCTCGCGCCCGGCTCGACCGACGGGAGATCATCGCCGGAAACCCCGTCCTCTTCGAGATGCCTCCCGGAGCCATCCCGGTCGGCGGCGAGATGGTCTGGATTCACGAAGGAAACGAATTGGCCAACCCGGCCACCATGACCTTCACCAACCCCGGCCAAACCATCGTCACCGCGCAGATCTTTGCCGATGCGACCAAGACAGCATTCCTCCGGGAGGAAAGTTACCGGATCACCATCACCGACCCGAGTGCCGAATCACACAGCATCGCCCGCATCTGGAATGAGCTGGCCCTTGAGGCCATCCGGATAGACTTCCCGAATCCCGGGGTCCACGCCCGCAATCTCTTTCATCTCTCAGTCGCCATGTGGGATGCCTGGGCCGCCTACGACCCAGTCGCCACCGGCTACCTCCACCGCGAATCCTCTGATTCGGAAAACCCGGAGGTCGACCGGCGTGAGGCCATCAGTTACGCCGCCTACCGACTTCTTTCCTCCCGCTACCAGAAGTCCGTCCATGCCTCCGCCAGTCAGTTGCTCCTCGACTTCTTGATGGAAGATCTCGGCTATCCCACCTCCGTCACTACCACCGAAGGCCCCTCCCCGGCCGCGCTCGGAAACCGCATTGCCGAGACCCTGATCACTTGGGGGGCATCCGACGGCTCGCTTGAGGGAGGAAATTATCGCAACCCGAATTACCGTCCGGTCAACCGCCCCTTGGTTCTCACAGAATCGGGCACCACCCTCGATGACCCAAACCGCTGGCAACCCCTGCAATTCGAGAGAGCCCTCAGCCAAAACGGCCTCCTGACCCTGCGCACCCAGATCTACGCCGGCTCGCAATGGGGAGAGGTTCGTCCTTTCGCCCTGCACCCCCAATCGCCGACTTACCTCGACCCGGGAAGACCTCCTCAACTGGGAGGACCCGGGGACGCGCAATACCGACAACAAACCGTCGAGGTCATTCGCTACAGCAGTTGGCTGGACCCAAACGATGGCGTTCTCATCGACCTCTCACCGCGGTCGCGCGGCCGAAATCCGCTTGGATCCAACGACGGCACCGGCCATGGTTCCGATCCCAACCCGCTAACGGGAAAACCCTATCAAGAGCAATGGGTCAAGCGCGGGGACTATGCTCGGGTGGTGGCTGAATACTGGGCCGATGGCCCCAACTCGGAAACCCCTCCCGGCCACTGGAACACCCTCGCCAACAGCATCTCAGACCATCCCGATCTGGTCCGACGCTTCCGAGGCACCGGTCCGCTCCTCTCCCCCTTGGAGTGGGATGTCAAGCTCTCGTTTGCCCTCAATGCCGCCCTCCACGACGCCGCCGTGGCAGCTTGGGCCTGCAAACGCCACTACGACTACGTCCGCCCCATCAGCAGCATCCGTCACCTCAGCGGACTCGGCGAACTACCCGAAATTCCGGGCCTGATTGAAAAAATCACCGCTCATTCCTCGTCACCCGGCCAGCGCCACGCCCATCTCGTCGCGGCCGGAGCCTCCATCGGGGACACCGCCCTCTTCACCTGGGCCGGCGAACCCGACGATCCCGCAAGTGAAGTCACCGGTTCGTCTTGGATTCTGGGGAACGACTGGCTCCCTTATCAACGAGCAAGTTTTGTCACCCCGGCCTTTGCGGGATATGTTTCGGGACACAGCACCTTTAGCCGTGCCGCCGCCGAGGTCCTCGCCGACTTCACCGGCTCTCCTTATTTCCCCGGCGGAATCGGCACCCATCACGTCCAGATTGGGGCACTGGAATTCGAATTCGGGCCGTCCACCAATCTCACCCTGCAATGGGCCACCTACTTCGATGCAGCCGACGAAGCCGGCATCTCCCGGCTTTTCGGCGGGATTCACTTTCCGGTCGACGACGGACCCGGCCGCCTCATGGGTTCCGCCGTTGGCCAGAACGCCATGCAGCTGGCCGCGAAATACTTTGACGGCTCCATCCTCACCGAGCCCGTCACCGCCACCATCACCGAAGGCCCGCACGGTCGGAAACTGCAGGCCCAACTGGTTCGGGGACTCTTTTTCCAGCTTGAAGGCAGTGCCAATCTCAGGGATTGGCACGAGGAATCCCCTCCCCGGCAAGCTCTTGACTCTCAACTTGTTCTTCCAATCGAAAATTCACCAAGCCGAAAATTCTTCCGTCTTCGGCAGCAACAGGGCCGCTAGGCATCGCTCAATCCCGAAAAAGAAACTCACCCTCTTCCATTCATTTGCGAACTCAAACCGGCTTAGTTCTCGTTTGACATGCCACGGATCCTCTTGTTTTGAATCGGTAGTGCGGCAACGGGCACATTTTGTGCTCCAACCCGCGATGGTCACCGACGCCGCCCATCAGACGGCCGTCGTTCTCCCCGATCAAATCAACCTCAAATAACTATGAAAAAATCAATCGCCCAACTCGGTTTACTGGGAGCGCTTGTAGCTCCGTCCTCCGCAGCACTGGTCTTCAACGGAGACTTCAATCTCACCAAGCCCGGTGAACCCGGGGTCAGCGCAACGCTCACTGCGGGATTTGTCCCCTGGAACCCGCCCAACCCCGCCGCTTTCCTCGATATGCCGGTGAATGGTGGCTCCGCAAACTACGGCGACGCTTCCACGGGGCCCAACGTTGATGTTCTGGGATGGGTCAGAAACAATGGAAATGCCGATTTCGTGAGTAACGGAATTGATGGCAGTATCGCTTACAACTCCTTTGCTTCATGGGGTGGGGACGGCCGGATTCAAAGCGCCGCACCGGTGGCCGTGGTGCAACCGGGATTAACCTACACCATCTCGGTTTCAGTCGATGGCCCCTCGAATGGTTCCAATGCCATCGATGGCCCTCTCGCCTTCCACCTTCTCGCCGATGGCGCGCAACTGACTCCGACTTCCATCATCGACATGGTCACACCCGGTGGTGGCTTCCAAGAGATTTCCCGGACCTATGACGCGGCAACGATGGCGCCATTCGTGGGACAAGACCTGACGATCCTCATGGGAGTGGAAGACGCCAATAACGGTGGCAACCGCGTGATTTGGGACAATGTCATGCTCGAAGCAGTCCCGGAACCTTCCTCCGCTGTTCTGCTCGGCCTCAGCGGCTTGGCTTTGCTGCGTCGCAAGCGCACGTAAATCGAGAACCTCCTTTCCTCCACCCACCCAAGGGTCGCACCAATCGGGTCGCGGCCCTTTTTCGTGCCCCTTAGCCTCATCTCGCCAAGGTGCGGCATACTTTGATCAGGGAAGTCGACGGACCACTTTGGCTCGCTTCGTGCTGACGCTGAAAGAGCAAGAACCGGAGTCTCCGTAGGTACTTCTGTAGCGGAGAACACTCTTGCTCACCTTCGTCGATCAAAATCCTCTACCCACATTTGTCCAAAATGAAAAAGACCACTGCCCTTTTATTATCGCTAAGTTCCCTCCCCTGTCTGGCCCAAACTGAATTGGTCCCCGGTGGGGATTTCCAATTGAACAAGCCGGGAGAACCTGAGGTCACGGCCACCCTTGCCGGGGGCTTCGTTCCCTGGAACCCGCCCAACCCGCCCACTAATCTCGCGATTGCCGGGGGAGGAAGCGCCACTTACGGCGACAACACCACCGGCGAAAATGTCGACCTTCTCGGGTGGAAAAAAATTCAAGGAAACATCGATCTCCTGAACAACGGAGTCGATGGCACCGTCGGCTGCAATGCCTTTGCCGCTTGGGGAGGCGACTCCCGAATCGAGTCTGATCCTGCCTTGGGAACCGTTCAAGCAGGTAGCGTTTACACGATCACGGTCCAAGTGGGTGGTCCTGATGGAGGCCCCATCGGTGGCCCGCTGGCATTTCATCTGGCGGCCGATGGTGTTCCCATGACCCCGAGCTCCCAAGTGGATGTGACCTTGCCGGGGACCGGTGGCTTCCAGGAAATCAGCCGGACCTACGATGCCACTTCCATTGGCGACCACCTTGGCAAGGCCCTGACGATCATTCTGGGCGTGGAAGACGCCAACGATCTCGGCGGCCGGGTGATTTTCGACAATGTTAGCTTCGGAGTCGAGGGGGCCCCAAGCCAGGTCGTCCTCTCCCTTGCCCCCAGCAAAGAAAAAGGTAGCACCTTCGATTTCTCCTGGAACAGCGTGGAAGGCAGGCTCTACGATCTGGTCACCTCCTCGGATCTTTCCACCCCGGCGGCGACATGGCCCGTTTATGACCCGGATGGCGAAGGAGGGGAGGCTCCCTACGGCAACCTCGAAGGCATCAGCGAACTCCTCGGCGTGCCGGTCACTGAGTCGAAACGCTTTTTCGCCCTCATCGAAAAGGTCTCCCGCTAGGACAGCCGATCGGGACCGCCCCGTCCCTCCGGAGAAGTTCCTCGTCAGCCCCGATTTCTTTCAGCTATCCTGCCCTCATGACTACCAGAACATCGCTTACGCTCCTGCTCCTCCTGCCCACCCTGTGCTTCGCCCAAAAGACCGACCAGAAAACTTGGGTCGATCCGGCGATAGCCGCCAAGGAAGACCCGGATTTCACCATTCAGGGAGAATATCTTGCAGAAAACGGTGCTTTCGGCGGGCAGGTTGTGGCACTCGGCAGCGGGAAATTTGACCTCTATCTCCTCGAAGGAGGGCTTCCCGGAGCGGGCTGGGATAAGGGGAAAAAGCGCGTCAAACTGAGTGGGGAAATCAACGAAAGTTTGGTGACCTTTCCCAAAATCGGCGAATTCTCGGCACTCCTCGAAGACGGAACCCTGCTGGTCAAGACCGGTGAGGAGGATCCGCTGAGCCTTCCCCGTGTTGAGCGCAAAAGCCCGACCCTTGGAGCCAAGGCACCCGAAGGAGCAAGCATTCTTTTTGATGGTTCAGGCGTGGAGCAATGGGAGAATGGTAAGATGGAGGGCGGCTTTCTCCAGGCCACCGGCACCCTGAGCAAAGCGACATTCAAAGACTGTCACCTCCACTTGGAATTCCGCACTCCCTACAAACCACACGCCCGCGGCCAGCAGCGCGGCAACAGCGGAGTCTATTACGGCGGCCGCTGGGAAACCCAAGTCCTCGACTCCTTCGCCCTGGAAGGCCGTATGAACGAATGCGGAGGCATCTACTCGATCGCCGCCCCGGACCTCAACATGTGTCTTCCGCCCCTGACCTGGCAGACTTACGATGTCGACTTTACCGCCGCCAAATTCGATCAGAACGGTAAGCGGACCGCTTGGCCCCGCATGACGGTCCGGCTCAATGGAGTAGTCATCCACAACGACCGCGAGCTCCCCAAGGACTTGACGACCGCCGCCCCCGGTAAGGGACCGCTGAAGGACGAACCGCTTCCCATCTTCCTGCAGGACCATGGGAACCCGGTGGTGTTTCGCAACATCTGGGTGATGCCCAAGTGAACCCGGACCAAAAAAGCACCAACTAAAGTCGGACCTCCAGCACCTTGCTCTTCACGGTGGGCATCTCGGTGGCCCGCGCAGCTTGCGAACGACGCAGAATGCTCAGTAGCACCCCGATCATGGCAAAGCTGAAGATCATGCTCGTTCCTCCGTAACTCACGAACGGTAACGGAAGCCCGGAGTTCGGCAGCATGGCGGTCGTGACCCCGATATTCATCATTGCGGGAATGATCAGGGCCGCCGTGATCCCCATCGCGAGGACTCCGCCGAAGCGGTCGGCAGCCTGCATCGCGATTCCGAGCCCCACGAGGAAGATGAGCACAAAGCAAAAGACCACCCCCATGGTGGCAAAAACCCCCATCTCCTCGCCCATCACCGGAAAAATGAAGTCGGTGTGCTGCTCAGGCAGGTTCATTTGTTTGACCACCCCGTTGCCCAGTCCCATGCCGCCGGGCCCCCCATTGCCAAAGGCCTGCAAGGCCAGCCATTGCTGGCGCCCGACCCCGAGCTTGTGTTCTTCGAGATTCTGAAAGGCCATGATGCGCTCCATGCGGACCGGATCGCTTTCGACCATCGCAATGGAGGCCATGATCGCCACCCCGGTGGTCGCGACAAGATAACGAAGGCGGGTCCCGACCACAAAGAGGACAAGGAGCCCGGCCGCTCCCAAACCCGCAGCGGTCCCCATGTCCATCTCGAAAAGAATGAGAAGCAGCGGGATCCCGAGGATGAGTGAGGGCATGACAAACCCCCGAATCAGACTCTTGGTTTCGGCCTGATATTTGGCGAACCACGATGCCAGCGCCACCATGACGACGAGCTTGGCAGGTTCCGACGGCTGAAAGCGCCCAATCACCGGGAGCTTGATCCAGCGGTTGGCACCCCCAGCCTCATCACCAATCCCGGGAACATAGCAAAGCGCCAAGGCTCCGCACACCAGCGCAAACAGATACCATGTGGACTTCTGCAAGACGCGGTAATCCATCAAGGCCATGGCAACCATCACGCCCACCCCGATCAAAACCCAAATGATCTGGCGCACCAGATGGAAATATTGGTCACTCGATGAATCCCAAGTCGCGCTGGCACTCGCCAAAACCACCAACCCAAGGGTGATAAGCGTGGCAACAGCGAGACAGAGAATGATGGAAGCTCCTTTGCCCAAAATACGATCAGTCGGTGGTTGATGGTTTGGGAGGAATGATCAGCTCGCGGCCAATCTTAAGGGAACTGGCAGAAACCCCGGGATTGGCCTGCATGAGAGCATCCACTGAAATCCCGTTGTTTTGGGCAATACGCCAAAGGGTCTCACCAGCTTTGACGAGGTGACGATTCCCCGAGACCGTCGGTCCAGCGGGGGTCACGCGACGATGGACAGGCGTCACGGGACGAATCAAGACCGCTTCCTCGGTCCGTCCGGCCTCCGCTTCCGGAGTGCCCACTTCGGCCAAAGGTCCGGGCACGCTGCCGGGCAGGGTTTCCTCATCCGAGGTCTGGATCGCAGGCCTCTCGGTGGGAAGGTATGTCGCCACCGGTTCGGCCGGCTTGGCCGGGAGTGCCTCAACGGTCCCCTGCGGTTCCAGGCGACGGTTTGGGATGTTGATCTTCCAGCCAGCCCGATATTCGGAGATTCCTTCGTTCGCTTTCACGAGGGCTTCCAAGGCCACCCCGTATTTCGCGGAGATTGACTCGGCGGTGTCACCGGCATTGACGAGGTGGAAATCGAGGCCGGGAATCCGAGCCGGCTGCACGTCCTCTTTGAGGACGGGCTTGGTCGAGGCGAGTTCGGCGCTGGAACTCCACTTGTCGTGAATCCAGATTCCGGCGATGGCCGCGACGTGAAGCAGCAGGATCACCACGAGAGCAAGGGGCACTCCCACGCCTGGCACTTCGCCAAAATCTCCGGGATTGGCGGTCGTGGCGGCACGCTGCTTACGCTTCCGCGTCGATCGGGTGGCAGCGTAGAGTCTGCGGAAACCCGGCTTGGGGCGGGTCCGTTTGGTTTGGATGGTTCTTGGGTCGGTCATGGTGGGATGCGGGTTGGGGTTAGAGGGTTCGGGTGAGACGGGGCACGGCCTTCTTGAAAGCCAGCCCGCGCTCCTGGTATCCCGT
>JALQTQ010000250.1 GCA_023263995.1 Akkermansiaceae bacterium
ATCCTCGCCTTTGGCCTGCCCGGCCGTGGCAAAACCCACTTCCTCGCCGCCCTCGGGCGCGAACTGATCCTGCGCCACTCCCGCCGGGTCCTCTTTCGACCCGCCTTCAAAATCGTGGGCCAACTCCTCGCCGCCAAACGCGACCTTCGGCTGGAAAAAGAACTCAAGAAACTCGACCGCTACGAAGTGCTCATCCTCGACGACATTGGCTACCTCCAACAGAGCCGTGAAGAAATGGAAGTGCTCTTCACCCTATTGGCCGAGCGCTACGAGCGTCGCAGCGTCCTGCTGAGCACCAACCTGGTCTTCAGCCAATGGGATCAGATCTTCAAAGACCCCATGACCACCATGGCAGCGGTGGACCGGCTCGTACACCACTCCATCATCCTTGAGTTCAACGGCCCGAGCCGCCGGGTGGGCACCCCTGGGAGCGGATCGCAGTCAGGCGACCACCGTCAATCGAGCACTGACCCGGCGGATCAGACGGGGGAAGGAACCTGAGTGCTGAGCAGGTTCCTTACACAGGAGCCGTCCGGGCCGAAACCGCCCGCCGCAGCCTTGGTTCCGGTCGGGAGCCACGAGGGCCGGCTACGCCGTCCCACGGTGCCTCCCTCCCTCCACCAAGGCTGCGGCGGCATGCCAATCGAACTCCCAAAACCCCCACCGTCCGAACCACACCCGAGTGGATGAATTTAATTGTCGCTGACGGAAATTCTAATTGTCGCTGGACACTGCGGTGATTTCGTTGCTTTTCTGATCCACGGCTTGCTGGGCCAGGGTGAGGCCGTTGTATTGAGCCCAGGCACTGACGATTTGAACCGTGCTTTCATCGGTCTTGCGACTTCCGCGCAGGGTTTTGCCATCGATATTGATGAGGCGGTCTTTGAGCTCGGGAGAAAAGGTTTTCACAAAGGCCAGGAGGCATTCGCCAAACTCGGCCGGATCAATTGCGGCAAAGAGGCGCAAGAAGGTGTTGGCACAGGGAATCCCGTGAGGGAGTTCGATCCATTTGCAGAGCCAGTCTTTGCGGGCCTTGGCAAAGCGGGCAAAGTCCTCGCAAGTGTCCATACCACAGATGATCGAAGAGAGGGCGATGAAGATGAGCGAGCCAAAGGGATGCCGGGTGGCATTACTGGTGCGGGGATCTTCCAGAAGATCAAACATCTCAAGACCTTCGGGAAAGCCACGTCTAAGGTCGATCTTCTTTGTGGAGGGGGTGTTGTTTGACGGCATCCTGCCGCCATAACCCGAATGTGAACAACGTACAAGTGCTATCTATCTAGCATTTCAAGTGTAGGTGCCCTGTGTAATGGAGAAATCATTCTTCCAATTTGATTAAAAATAAATGACCGTTCTACGAAAAAAGAACGTTCATTCACGACCTCAAAGGTCGATTTCCAGCGTGACGGGACAATGGTCCGATCCTGGGACCTCGGCATTGATCTCGGCGCCTTGGAGCTTGGGAGCCAGGCTTTCCGAGACGAGCCAGTAGTCGATGCGCCACCCGACGTTGCGGGCCCGGGCGCCCCCGCGGTAACTCCACCATGAGTAGGCCTCGGTTTTGTCGGGATGGAAGTGCCGGAAGGTGTCGATGAATCCGGCCTCGAGGAGTTTCGAGAATCCGGCCCGTTCCTCGGGCGAGAATCCGGCACTTTTGTGATTGGTGTCGGGTCGGGCGAGGTCGATTTCCTGGTGGGCCACATTGAGGTCGCCGGAGGCGATGACGGGTTTGCCTTCGGCTTCGAGGGACTTCAGGAATTCCCGAAAGGCGACATCCCAGTCCATGCGGTAGGGCAGGCGGGCCAACTCGTTTTTGGCATTGGGGGTGTAGACCGTGACGAGGAAATGATCGGGAAACTCCAGGGTGATCACCCGTCCCTCGCGGTCGCCTTCGGCCGCCTGCTCACTCCCGATGCCGAGGCGGACATCGAGCGGTTCGTGTTTGGTGAAGACCGCGGTGCCCGAGTAGCCGGGCTTCTCGGCGGAGTTCCAGTAGTTGTGGTAGCCCGTCAGCTCGAGAGGAAGGTCAACCTGTTCGGGACGGGCCTTTGTTTCCTGGAGGCAGAGGATGTCGGGGGCGTGGCTTTTGACGAACTCAGTGAAGTTCTTCTTTAGCACGGCCCGCAGGCCATTGACATTCCAGGAGGTGAGTTTCATGGGGGAAGGTAGATGATTCCAAAAAGGACTGAATGACCCAAGATCTGCCCGAGCCCGTCGGTCTGCCTTGGCCCCAGTCTCGGGACCGGAGTCCAAGTCCCGTCACATCAAAAAAACTTGGCGAGTGTTTTCTCCGAGGGAGGTTGGGAAACGAGAGAGCCGATGACCATGGCGGCGGCGCCGATGACCCACATGATGGCGGCCGGGACGACACCGTCGAAGACGAAGTATTCCCCGCCGAAGCCGGACATCGCGAAGAAGACAAGCCAGCTGATGAAGACCGAGATCACGCACGAGTAGGCACCGACCTTGGTGGCTCGTTTCCAGTAGAGAGCGGCGATGACCAGCGGGGTCAGAGCGGCGAAGCCGGAGAAGCACCAAGTGGCGAGATCGAAGACGCTCTTTTCGTAGAGGAGGAGGGCCACCACATAGGTCAGGACGACAATGGCGACAATGAAAGCGCGGGCCATGAAGAGGATCTGCTTGTCAGTGTATTCCTTTTTGGCCCGATGGAGGACGATGTCGTTGGTGAACATCGTGCCGAGGCAGAGGAACTGGGAGTCGAGCGAAGACATGATGGCGGCGAGGATGCCGGCGGTCACGAGCCCCACGATGACGGGATTGCCCACCAGCTTGCCCACGGTCTTGGCCAGAATGGCACCGGAACCTCCGGGCACGTCGGGCGGGAAGATGCCGGTGGCCCAGACCCCGATGAGCACGCAGGGGACCCAGACGATCATGATGCAGATCGGATGGGCGATCACGGTGAGCTTGAAGCTCTTGGCACTACGGGCGGTGAGCCAGTGTTGAAAGAGGTGGGGGAACATCCCGACGCTGAGGGGAATGAACAGGTAGGTGAAGAAGGTCCACTTGGCGGTCCCCACCTCTCCGCCCTCGGAAAGGGTGCGCACCTTGTGGGTGTCCTTGGCTTGCTCGATGGCCGCTCCGAGCCCCCCGAGACGGTCCGAGATGAGATAGAAGGCCAGGACACCCATGGCCATGAAGACGAGGGTCTGGAAGGTGTTGGCCCAGGCTGCGGCGCGGGATCCGCCGGCGAAGATGTAGGTGAGGACCACGGCCGAAATCACCAGGCCGGTGAACCACGGCGGGATGGCACCGTTGTCGGTCCACTCGGGAAAGACCCCGGGGATGGTGCCCTTCGGAGTGATCTTGGCACCGGTCACGCCCACGATGGTCTTGCCGGCTCCAATGATCCCGATGAGGAGATAGGGGATGACGAGGAGGACGAGGATGGGGAAAAGGAGGTAGCCAAAGGCCTTCGATTCAAAGCGGGCGCGGAAATACTGGATTTGCGTCACGTATCCGTAGCGCTTCCCGATGGCCCAGAGCTTGATCCCGATGAGGAAGAAGCAGGCCGCGTGGATGAGGCCGGATGAGGAAGCCATCAGCCCGTAGGTGCCGATGCCCCGTTCGAAGGCCTTGCCGGTGGAACCGACGAGGGCGAAGGCGGTCATGGTTGTCCCAAAGACCGACATCAAGAGCATGAAGGGCCCGATGGAGTGGCTGGCCACGAAGTAATCCTTCGAGGTGCCCCGAAAGAGGGTCTTCGAGAAAAGAGCGAGGGCCAGCAGGAGGCCAAGGTAGATCGCGATGACGATGACAGTGGTCATTGGGCCCCTCCTTCCGTGTCGTCGCTTCCGCGGGCCGCCCATTCCTCGAGTTCTTCCGGCCAGGCCACCTTCATGACGACGCCCCAGAAGAGGGCCGCCACGAGCGAGTAACAGGCATGGTAGAAGAGTCCGATTGGCATGAAGCCGAAGACGAGGCTGGCATTGTCCCAGTTCCAGCAATCCTGGTGCAGGAGCAGGAGGACAATGAAGACGAGAATGACGGGGCCTTTTTTAGACATGGCGGTTTGGTGGGCGGGAGTTTCGCGAAAGGCTTTGCATGTGTCGATGAAATCCTACGGTGTGGGGGTGAAGCCGACCAAAAATCTGGCGGAAGGGCTTGCCCCCGGTGGGCAGACCCTTCTGCTACAGCAGCACGATGGCGAGTATTTCTTAAAAGTGGGTGGAGTTCCCCTTATGAGCACCACGGCCTGCGCCTCGGAGCAAATGATGGCTGAGCTGGCCTGCGGTGGGGAAGCAGGGAAATCGCGCGTGCTCATCGGCGGGCTGGGCTTTGGATTCACCTTGCGGCGCGTCCTGGAGTTGGTGGGCGGGGAGGCCGAAGTCGAGGTCGCGGAGCTCTTGCCGGTGATGATCGACTGGAACCGGACCTTCCTGCGCGAGGTCAACGGGAGCCTACTGGACGACCCTCGGGTCGAGGTCATGTTGAAGGATGTCTTTCAGGTCATGAAGGCACCGCTTGGTGGATACGACGCCATCTTGCTCGATGTCGACAACAGCCCGGACCCGCTGGTGCAGCAAGGAAACGGGCGGCTCTACCAACGGAGGGGGCTGGAAATGGCGCGGGCCGCACTGCGGCCGGGAGGTCGGGTTGTTTATTGGTCGGCTCACGAGGATTCCGGATTCCTCAAGCTCCTGCGCAAGCTCTTCTCGAAGGCTGAGGCGGTCCCGGCCAAGGCTTATCCCAAGGCCAAGCGCTTCACGCACACCTTGTTTGTCGCGGAGAGATGATAGGAGTTTGCTTTTGGAGGAAAGGCCGTGAAGGATAGGTCTTGGCCTAGTCCACAGGGAGAAAGAGGTGGGACCCAGAATCTTTCCGGTCTTGCAAGCCGCCTTCTTGAGGTCGCCGAGTTCGGTCTTCCCTCGTGGTTGAGTCATCGCGAATGATTTTTTGAATCCTTACTTTCTAACGTGCGTCAACTACTGTTTGCCCAGAGGAAAGTCTCAATGATCTAGGGCGACTCTGCTTCACTCCAAAGCCTGCACCTTGAGCTCACGCAGTGAGAAGAGCCCGCCACCCTCGATCGGTAACCCTCGTGCTCCC
>JALQTQ010000251.1 GCA_023263995.1 Akkermansiaceae bacterium
CTTCGCAGGATCGTTTTCGTGGGCGCGCAGAAGGTCCCATTCGTCTGGAGAGGCCGGGGCTTTCATCGCGGGACCGTAGTCGTATTTGTTTCCGTCGAGCGGGTTTTCGGCGGTGCTGTTGAAGAAGGCGAGGAGGCTGAAGTATTCCTGCTGGGTGATCGGGTCGTATTTGTGGGTGTGGCAGCGGGCGCAGGTCAGGGTCATTCCGAGAAGCACAGTGCCCAAGGTCTCGGTGCGGTCGAAGTTGTTTTTGGCTTGGAACTCCGCCGGGATGGCCCCGCCTTCGGAGGTGGTGGGGTTCATGCGGACAAAGCCGGTGGCAATCTTTTGCGTGACGGTGGAATTGGGGAGAAGATCGCCGGCCAGTTGCCAGGTGATGAACTCATCGAGCGGAAGGTTTTCGTTGAAGGCCCGGACGACCCAGTCGCGATACGGGAAAATGCCTCGTTTATTGTCGAGGTGAAGTCCATGGGTGTCGCCGTAGCGGATGGCGTCGAGCCAATAGCGGGCCTGGTGTTCGCCAAAGGAGGGAGAGGCGAAGAGTCGGTCGAGGAAGTGCTCGTAGGCTTTGGGGGAGTCGTCGGCGAGGAAATCGGCGAGGAGCTGTGGTTCGGGGGGGAGACCGGTGAGCACGAGGGCCGCCCGTCGGGCCAGAGTGCGCTGGTCTGCTTCTGGAGCGAAAGCGGGTCGGGCTTTGTGCTTTTGGAAGCCCGCGGCGATGTAGTGATCGATGACGTCTTGGGCTGGGGCGTTCTTTTCCTTGCGAGGAGGCACGAAGGACCAGTGGGATGCGTATTCCCCTCCCGATTTGACCCAGCGGGTGAGGATGTCCTTCTCGGCATCGGTCAGCGCTTGGCCGTCGAAGTCTTCAGGTGGCATCGGGTCGTCCTGGTCGTGGATGCGAAAGAGGAGTTCGCTGTCCTCGAGAGCAGCGGGGTCGATAGCCCGAATGCCCTTGCGTTCCTTGGTCGCGGCCTCGTAGCTGTCGAGGCGGAGGTCCTTGGCTTTCTTGGTATCGGGACCATGACAGGCGAAGCATTTGTTGGAGAGAATGGGAAGAACCTCGCGTGCGAAGTCGGGGCCGGGTGAGGCAAGCGCGGGCAGGGCAAGGAGAAAAAAGAGGGAAGCCTGACGATGAATCATGGGGAATTGGGGACTGATCTTCATACGAAAGCAGGGCCCATGATCCATCAGTCATTTCTGAATGAAAGACCGGAAATGCTCTCCTTTTCGTCGACCGTTATTTTGCCCGGGGGTGGGCAGATTCGTAGGCTTCGCGCAAGCGTTCCTTGGTCACGTGGGTGTAGATCTGGGTGGTCGAGAGCGAGGAATGGCCGAGGAGAGCCTGGACCGAGCGAAGGTCAGCCCCGTGGTCCAGGAGGTGGGTTGCAAAGGAGTGTCGGAACTTGTGCGGCGTGACATTGAAGGGGATCGAGGAGAGGGCGAGGTAGCGTTTGAGGACCGAGTTGAGCGAGCGCTTCGAGAGTCGCTTGCGCAACTTGGAGAGGAAGAGCGGGCCCTCATGCACCGAGGCGGCAAACCGGTATTTTTGCAGGGCCGCGATGGCGTGCGCTCCGACGGGGACGAGGCGGTCTTTTGAGCCTTTTCCGGTCACTCTTACCGAGTCATTCACGGGATCGATGTCTGGGACATCGAGTGAAGCCACTTCGGCGAGGCGGAGTCCGGTGGAATAGAAGAGCTCCAAAATGGCGGCGTCGCGTTCGCGCATCCATGCCGGGGCCTGTCCGTGAAGTTCGGTCTTCATGGGCAAATCGAGGAGTTCTTCGATTTGTGCCAAGGTCAGCACCACGGGGAGGGGTTTGTCGGCCTTCGGGAGCTCCACTTCGGCGACCGGGCTAGCGGGATAGCCACGGCGGTGGACGAGGAATTTGAAGAACGAGCGATAGGCTGCAAAGCGGAGGCGGACCGTGCTGCGGGCCAGCCCCTCTTTTTGCAGTTGAAAAAGGTAGGCGCGGAAATGATCGGCGGTCAGCTCGCGCCAGTGGGACGCCCGTTCCCCCAGCCATTCCCTCAGGAGTCGAAGGGCCAAAGCGTAGTTGTCAAGGGTGCGGGGAGACGAGTTCTTTTCGCTCCGGAGAAACTCAAGAAAGGACTCGGTTTCCTCATCATGACAACTGGCCACGCTCGTCAGTAGTTTATTTCGGAAGATCGGGACAGCCAAAATACATGGACCCGACCGTGGGTGGGGGATTTCGGGGGTGACTTTCCCTCACGGCTTGGATGGCTGGAGGAGGTCAGAATTTCTTTCCGCGATCGTGTTTTCGTTCGGCGGCATCTGCGGGTGGAGGGACTGCAGCGAATCTTAAAAATGGGGGCTTTACCTTGCCACCGTGAGAGTTAGCGTGGGAGGCGTTGCACGATGGGACTCCGGGAGAGGCGAATTGACACATTACAGACGGTTGAGCTGGCCGAGGGGATGGAGATTCATCTGCGGATAGTCGGCCCGTTTCTCAGGCTGGTGGCTTATCTCTTGGATTTGCTGATCGAGGGAGTCTTGCTTGCGGTGACCTTCTTTTTGATGATTTCGCTCTCTCCAATTTTGGGTGACAAGGTGGCGGCGGCGATGTTTTACCTCATCATTTTTTTCATTTGGTGGTTTTATCATGTTTTTTTTGAAGTGAGTCCGTGGGGGGCGACTTTTGGCAAGAGGGTTTTTGGTTTGCGGGTGGTCAACGAGGCCGGGGGCGGGGTCAGGATGGCGCAGGCCATGGTGCGCAATTTTATCCGTGGCGTGGAACTCTTCGTTCCCTTTCTGCCCTTGATTGCCTTTTTTCATCCGAGATTCCAGCGGCTGGGTGATTTGGCGGCGGGGACGTTGGTGGTGTATGCGCGGCCGCGGATTGATCCGGTGGTGCCGGGGCCGCCGCCAATGATGCGGGTGCCGATGAATGTGGCGCTGACCCGGGAAGAAGAGGCGGCGATCCTGTCGTTTCGCGATCGTAGTGGGGGGTGGTCGGAGGCACGAAGGAGGGAGCTGGCCGATCACTTGGCGCGGGTCACTGGGGAGCGCGGGGGGCGTGGGGTGAGTAAAGTGATGGGCATGGCTCAGTGGTTGGAGGAACAGCGATGAATCGGCAGCAGTTTGAAAACAAGAATGCCGCCGACTGGCGGGACTTTGAGTTGAAGCTCAAGGCGGCGGAGGGCCGTAACAAGGTGGGGGAAACCGAAAGTCTCCCGTCGTCTTTCCGCAAGATCTGCTACGACCTGTCATTGGCGCAATACCGCATGTTTGGCCATCGCATCGTGGACCGCCTCAATGGCTTGGCGATCCGAGGATACCGGCTGATTCACCGGAAACGGAGTCCCTTCGGGGAAAATGCGGTCCGTTTTGTCATCGCGACCTTCCCGCAGGCCTTTCGTCGTGAGTGGAAATTGTTCGTGGCGGTCTCAATGGTGTTCTGGCTGCCTTTTTTTGTCATGTGGTGGTCGGCCGAGCAAGAAATCGAATGGATCCAGGCCTTGTTGGGACCGGAGCAGATGGCGAGCATTGAAGGGATGTATGGAAAGGAGGCCGACACGGTCGAGCACCTCCGGCAAAAGCATGGGTCAAACTTCATGATGTTCGCCTTTTACATCAACAATAACGTGGGGATTGATTTCAGGCTCTTTGCGGGCGGCATTTTCTTCGGGGTCGGAACCTTGTTTTACCTGATCTACAATGGCCTCTTTTTTGGAGCCGTGGTTGGGTATGTTGATTATGCCGGGGACCCTGAATTGCTGTGGCGCTTTGTTGCCGGGCATTCCTCGTTTGAACTGCTGGGGATGTTGGTGGTTGGGATGGCCGGCTTGAAGCTGGGGTTGGCCTTGCTGGCACCTGGTTCTCTGGCTCGGGGGGAAGCCTTGACAAAAGCGGGGAGAGACGGTTTGCCCTTGTTGATCGGTGGGGTGGTGATGACGGCGCTGGCGGCGGTGGTGGAGGGGTTTTGGTCGGCCCAATCGATGCCCTCGTCGGTCAAATACGGAGTGGGTGTCAGCTTTTGGATCCTGCACGGCATTTACTTCTCAAGGGCGGGGAGGAGGGCTCATGGAGCTTGAAAAGGTCACCGCTGAAATCCGGCCGCGTTCCCAGTGGGAAGCCATCGACCTGGGGGTGCGCTTGGTGAGTCGGCATGCGTCCTCGCTGGTCAAGGGCTGGATGTCATCGGTGTATCCTTTGGCGGTTCTGATTTTGGCGCTGTGTCATCAGTCGCTTGGCTGGGGGGTGTTTCTGGTGTGGTGGCTCAAGCCGGTCTGGGAACGGGTGGCGCTTCATCCTTTGAGCCGGAGTTTGTTCGGGGAGCATCCGACCTGGCGGGAGTCCGCTGCCGTTCTCCCGCGGGAGTTGTGCAAAAACAAAGGGCTCGTTTTGACCGGGGTGGTGCTGACCGCGCTGGGGTGGTGGATCCATGGTCAAGCTGGGGAGGAAGGAGCATCCGATTCCATCATAGCCTTTGCCTCTTTGTATGGTTTGATGGTGCTGGGGCTTCTTTTTTACCGTTCGGGTTTGACGAGGTCGCTCGTCCTGCCGGTTCGCTATCTCGAGGGACTGGAAGGATCCCGACTGAAAGCCCGCTTGCAAACCTTGTCGCACCGGAGTGCGGGGGCGGCGACTGGTCTGATGGTGATTTCTCAGCTTTTTGAGATCCTGTTGTTCGGATCTCAGTTGTGGTTTGTCATGGTCATGACTCCTCAGGGCATGGGGGTGAATGATTCACTGACGATGGAGGCGTTGAGCGAGGGGGAATGGGATCTCGTTCCGGCCTGGGTTTGGTTTCTTTTTGCCTTCTTTTACCTCAATGCCCTGTCGGTGGTGTCTTGGTTTTACACCGGAGCAGGTTTCGGGCTTTACCTCAATACCCGAACTTGGGCCGAGGGGTGGGACATTGAATTGAAGTTCACGGGCTTGGGGCAGCGGCTGGGGATCTTTCTGCTGGGGGTGCTGCTCCTTGCTGGTTCCGAGGCCCGGGCGAACCGGGAAGCGCAGCGGATTCTGGACGGGGAAGACTTCAAGGTGGAGACGAGGGTGATTTACGAAACCGAGGAACCGGACGACGAAGAGGGTGG
>JALQTQ010000252.1 GCA_023263995.1 Akkermansiaceae bacterium
CGGGTCGTTGGGGTCCGAACCCCGGGACACTTCCTTGAAATCGTTCGCTCCATCATCGTCCGAATCCTCATCCATCGGATCGGATCCGGTATTGTCTGTATCGACGAAGACTCCGGAGTTGCTCTCCACCCCGTCATTGAGGCCATCCCCATCACTGTCCGGACTGGTCGGATCGGTGGCCGGACGGTCACCCGCTCCCTCCACCTCATCACCATCCGAAAGCGAGTCCCCGTCGGTGTCCCCGTTGTTCGGATCGAGGAGGGGGAACACTTTCCGCAGACGGAATTCCTCAAGGTCGCTTAGATTATCCTGGTCGGCATCACCCTCCCCAACCCCGGAAAAAAGACCAAGGTCGGCCGGCCCCCAGACCCGCTCCCAGGTGTCACCCAACCCATCGGAGTCCCGATCCACCAACGCAGTCGGTAGGACGATGGTCTCTACCACTTTACCCGACGGTGAGGCCGTCGAGCGAACCCGCACCGAAAATTCCTGCCCTTCGCCCGCCCCACTGAAATCAAAATTCCCGACCTGCAACTCGTCGCCCGAGACCTGGAAATGTTCGTTGTCCTCGTCGCCATCCCCGACCACCAGCTCGTAGGCGTAGCTTTGACCGACATCTTCCGGCGAAGTGGTCAGCTTGCCTAACACCGCCCCCTGGCTTGCCGAGGTGAGAAACTCCTGATCTGATAGCTCCACCCCGGTGAAGACCCCCTCAAATTGGACCTCAGAGAGCCCGTAGAAGGCGTTGTCCCCGCCATGATTTGATTGAATACGAAATCGCACATACCGGGCCTCAAAAGGTTCGAAACCATCAAAAAACTCGCCCCCGTAGTTCACCGTCCCGTCGGCCTGGGCGAAGTTGGTGATTTCATCCAGGGTGTTTCCCAATGCTGGGGTAAGGCCATATTCCACCACCACTCCATTGACCCCACGAGTCGTCAGGTTCGGAGGCGCTTCGTTGTAATTCCAGACCCGGATGCCAGTCACCCGGTGGGTACGTCCCAGATCAAAAAGCACCGAGGGGTCGAAATCCTCTCCACCGAAGGCGGTTCCACGCGACAGCCACATGTTGGGCTGCACCGCGGTGGTATGGGCCCCGCCATCCAACAATCCACTGCCGTCAACAAGGTAGTTATCGAGCCGATTAAAGGGCAACGGAATTTCACTGGTGGCACTCACCCCGTTCACTGGATCAATCGGAATGATCTGGGAAACAAGCTGGTTGGAGGGCAAAAAGAAGGCCAGCAGAGGGCAGAGAGTGGGGCAAGCAAGTCCCGCAAAAGAAGCTTTCATGGTGGTCGATTGTGGTGTGTTGAGTCGGCCCCATCCCAAATCCAAATCTGCAATGAAGCCCAAGGTAGACGGGATAGCGCAAACGATCCGGAGATTCCAGCTGGAATTGGCGCAATCCTCAGCCCTTGCGCATTTTTCATTGGCTCCTCTCTCCCAAGAACGCTTCATTCGGGACATGCCTGACCATTACGAAATGCCCCGCTCCGTCCGCGACGAGTTGGACGGCCTGATTTATTTCCCGCGCATGTGCGACAAGATCCGTAAAATGGAGTCCGGCACGCTCCACCCGGATTTCCACGGGAACCTCGGGATCGGGATGGACCTTTGGACCTGCCAGTTCCTCGGCGTGGATTATCCAGACCTCAAGGCCAAGGTGCTCTCGGGTGCCAACGACGAGGAAGCACTGGCCTGGGCCCGTGAAAACGGAGTGACCCGCCCTGAGTATGAGCGCGCCTGGTTCACCGCCTACATGAAGACGCGCGGCTTCCGCGATGACCTATCCGACCGGCTTGCGGCCCGCAAAATGGAAGACCCACGCACCAACTGCGATGAGATCCTCACCTTCATGGATTACATTGAAGTCGATGAAGGACGCGACCTTTAGACCATTCCCTCCAACGATCCAACCGACCCGACCTCACATGACCGCCTTCCACTACCAAGATCCCTTCCCGCTCGGCGATGATCCCACCCAATACGAAAAAATTTCGTCCGACTTCGTCTCCATCGAATCCATCGGCGGCCGCGAGATTCTCAAGATCGACCCCGCTGCCCTGTCGTTTCTCGCCAACGAGGCCATCAAGGCCATTTCCTTCAAACTCCGCACCTCGCACCTCAAACAAGTCGCCGCCATCCTCGATGATCCGGAGGCCACCGAAAACGATCGCATGGTTGCCTTGATGCTCCTCAAGAATGCTGAAATCGCGGCCCGCGGCATTCTCCCCGGCTGTCAGGACACCGGAACCGCGATCGTGATGGGCAAAAAGGGTGAAGCAGTCTGGACCAATGCCGACGACGCCGAGGCCCTCTCAGCCGGGATCCACAAAACCTACCAAGAGGAAAACCTCCGCTATTCGCAAGTCTCTCCCCTGAGCATGTTTGAAGAGGTCAATACCAAAACCAACCTGCCCGCCCAAATCGATCTCTTCACCACCCAGGGGTCGGAATACAAATTCCTCTTCATGACCAAGGGCGGCGGTTCGGCCAATAAGTCATTCCTTTATCAGGAAACGAAGGCCCTCCTCAATCCCGAGCGCCTCATGGAGTTCTGCATCGAGAAAATGCGCTCGATCGGCACCTCAGCCTGCCCGCCCTACCACCTTGCCTTTGTCATCGGGGGGACTTCAGCCGAAGCCTGCCTCAAGACCGTCAAGCTGGCCTCGGCTCGTTCCCTCGATGAACTCCCGACCACCGGTAACGAGCATGGACAAGCGTTCCGCGACCTCGAACTCGAGGAAAAACTCCTCGCCGCTGCCCGCAAGATCGGTATCGGGGCCCAGTTCGGGGGTAAATATTTCGCCCACGACGTCCGCGTCATCCGCCTCCCCCGCCACGGAGCTTCCTGCCCGGTCGGCCTCGGGGTCTCCTGCTCGGCCGACCGGCAAGCCAAAGCCAAGATCACCCGCGACGGCATCTTCCTCGAAAAGCTGGAAGGCAACCCCGGTCGCTTCATTCCCACCGAATTCGCCAACTGGAAATTCAAGGGGGTAGAAATCGACCTCGATGAGGGGATGGAGTCGACCCTCGCCACCCTCACGAAATACCCCGTCACCACCGCCGTTTCCCTGACCGGCCACATCATCGTGGCCCGCGACATCGCCCACGCCAAACTCAAGGAAATCCTCGAGGCCAAGGGCGACTTCCCGGACTATTTCAAGAAGTATCCCGTCTACTACGCCGGTCCGGCCAAGACGCCCGAAGGCATGGCCTCAGGCTCCTTCGGCCCCACCACCGCCGGTCGCATGGATCCCTACGTCGACCTCTTCCAAGCCAATGGAGCCTCGATGGTGATGCTCGCCAAGGGCAACCGTTCGCAACAGGTCACCGACGCCTGCAAAAAACATGGGGGCTTCTACCTCGGTTCAGCCGGCGGCCCGGCCGCCCTGCTCGCCAAGGAACACATCAAAAGCCAGGAGGTGGTCGACTTCCCCGAACTGGGCATGGAAGCAGTTTGGAAAATCAAGGTCGAGAATTTCCCTGCCTTCATCCTCGTCGACGACAAGGGCAACGATTTCTTCACCCAGATCAGCCAGTGCCCCGTTCATTGAATCATGGTGAGCCGACGTGAAATCCCCCTGATCGTCTGGCTCATCTGGGCCGCCTTGGTCGCGGAAATCACGGTGTCGATCATCGGAAGATCGTGGCCCTCGCTGATGATCTCAATGATCACCCTGATCCTGACCTGGCTCCCCATCGCCTACTCAGATCGCTTCGGAATCAAGATCCCCATCCGCTTCGCCACCACCGCCGTCATCTTCATTTTCGCCACTCTCTTCCTCGGGGAGGTCGGAGACTTCTACGAAAGATTCTGGTGGTGGGACGTCATCCTGCACACCGGCTCAGCCTTGGCCTTCGGGATTGTCGGCTTCGTGCTCATCTTCATGCTCTTCGAGGGAGACCGCTTTGCCGCTCCCCCCTTCGCCCTCGCCTTTCTCAGCTTTTGCGTCGCAATGGCCATCGGCGGGGTCTGGGAGATCTTCGAGTTTGCAATGGATCAAGCCTTCGGCCTCAACATGCAAAAGTCCGGGCTCATCGATACGATGTGGGACCTCATCGTCGATGCCCTCGGAGCCCTCACCGCCGCCATCACCGGCTACTATTACCTGAAGGAGCCAAGCGAACCCGGAGCCCTCCGCTCGTGGATCACTTCCTTCATCGACAAAAATCGCGACCACTTCAAAAAACTCGAGAACAAAAAATCCCGAGAAATCCCGGAAGAGGGCTCTGAACGAGGAGATTGAGCGGGACAGGAGATGGCTTGAAGAAGCCAAAGCCCGGCCTCGCCCAACCCGCCCAAGCCATTCGTGGCGCGATCAAACGGATCAAGTCCTCGCGAAGGTTGTTCCCTCGGTTCCGCTCACAATCAAAAGGGAATCAATCCTCGCCCTCGTCCCTCATCTTGGGCATGCCGCTCGCTCGGGAAGCATTGGACTGACTCTCCAAGGCCCTCGAAATCCCTCAAAGCAAAATAACGCTTTGACTTCATCCACCACCTCTCTAGTTTTTGCCCGTCGCAGGGCCTGTAGTTCAATGGATAGAACAATGGTTTCCGGTACCATAGATCGGGGTTCGACTCCCTGCGGGCCTGCCACTCTCAAACCCTTATTCCACAAGGGTTTCAGCCGGAAAAGAGGTGAATTCCGGCTAAGGCCCCCGCGCCTCTTTTCGCCCCATTTCGGGGCCTTTTTCTAGTCAAAACTGGCCACACCCATCTCTGGCCGCTTGCCCTCCTATCCTCATCCTCATCCTCGATGATCTACTCCTCCCCGGTCCCGTCCTTCACCTCGGGTGGCAAGATCCCGCTCGACGGCATCGGAGGTCCTCGTGGTCGAGTGTGACCTAGACCCTCCGTCCCCTCGTGGCGGCCTCGATGGCCTCCCGGTCGAGAGCTTCCGCAGGCAACCAACGGGCAAAAGAAAACCCCGCCGGGCGGGAGGTCCCGGCGGGGTGTCATGTCTAAAACGCACGCCCAAGACTCCCGGCTCGGGCGCGCTGTCTGATACACCAATCAAAAAGCGTTTCTTTGTTCC
>JALQTQ010000253.1 GCA_023263995.1 Akkermansiaceae bacterium
GGACCTTCCGGCTCCGGGAAAACCACGCTTTGTCGTCGTCTTGCCGACGAGGGCGAGGCCCACTACTCCATTTCCTGCACCACCCGCCCTCCCCGACAGGGCGAAGTCGACCAAAGGGACTATCACTTCCTCAGCCATCAAGACTTTCGCAGCCGCATCGAAGCCGGGGAATTTCTCGAACATGCCGAGGTCCACGGCAACTTCTACGGCAGCCTCAAGGCCGAGGTGCTCGGCCATCTCGCCGACGGAAGCGATGTCGTCATGGACATCGATGTCCAGGGAGCCGAACAGGTCCGCTCCTGCCCTGATTTCGAAATCAAGAGGGCCCTCGTTGACCTCTTTGTGATGCCCCGAGGCGAGAGCGAACTGCGCGCCCGCCTCACTGGCCGAGGTACCGATTCACCGGATGTCATCGAGCTCCGCATGAAAAATGCGCTCGAAGAAATGAAACACTGGCCTGAGTATTCCTACCGCCTTCTTTCCACCACACGCGAAGAGGATTACCTCCGTTTCAAGTCACTCCTGCTCGCCGAGCGCCTCCGAGTTTCCCGCATCCGATGAAAATCATCCTTGGCGTCACCGGTTCGATCGCGGCCTACAAGGCCGCCGACCTCACCAGCCAGTTCACCCGACTGGGACACGAGGTTCATGTCGTCATGACGAAGGCTGCGACTGAGTTCATTGCTCCCCTCACCCTGCAAGTGCTGTCCCGACAGCCGGTGCTGGTTTCCCTCGAGGACGAAAAGAATTCCTGGAAGCCAGGCCACATCGAATTGGCGGATATGGCCGACTTATTTTTGGTGGCACCAACTTCTGCCGACACCCTCGGGCAGTTCGCCAACGGGTTGGCACTCGATCCACTTTCCTCGATTTACTTGGCCTTGCCGCCCGAAACCCCGAAATTCTTGGCTCCCGCCATGAACGGCAAGATGTGGCACCACCCCGCGACCCAACGTAACCGTCGTCGCCTGGAAGAAGATGGGGCTCACTTCATTGGTCCGGAGGAAGGCGACCTCGCCTGCGGCTACCAAGGCACGGGGCGCCTGGCCACCACTGATCACATTGTGAAAGCCTGCCTCGGGGAATAAGCACCGAATGACTCCTAAAGTCTCTCCGGCGACTGCAGCAGGGCTCCAATTCGCTGCAACAGGCGCCCGGCATCCCCGCCGTCGACGACGCGGTGGTCGAAGGTGAGACACAGTTCGGTTTCTGTCACCGGAATGAAGGCCTCGACTTCATCGCTCCATCGCGGTTTTTTAATCCCGGCGGCCAGCCCCAGAATCAGGGTTTCGTTCGGTAGAGGAATAGGCGTGCCCCATTTCAGTCCAAAAGTCCCAAAGTTGGTCACGGTGGCGATTCCCCCGGTGGTTTGATCGAGGGTGAGCCGACGTTCCCGGGCCAATCGGACCAACGAACCGTATTCCTCGGCCAGTTCAGAAACCCGATGTTGATCGACATTGCGCAGGACCGGAACCATCACCCCGTCTTTCACCTGCACCGCCACTCCGAGATCGTATCCCCGTGGATGGACCACCTTTTCCCCGATCAGGAAACCCGCGGTAGCCGGCTCCTCGGCCAGTGCGATGGCAAAAGCCCGGAGCACGTAAAGGGTCAGCCCGGGCTTGGGACTCTGGCGGGAACGATGCTCGAGCACCGCATCAAGAACCACCGGTAACCCCACCGTGGCCAAAGGGCGAGACCAGCTCCTTCTCATCGCATCCGCGACGGCCAAGCGCATCGGCGAGGCCGTGCTGTCCGGCCACCCGGAAATGTATTCCAAGAACTGTTCGAGGTCTTCCACCGTGACCCGCCCGCCGGCTCCGCTCCCGGCAATGGCCGAAATGTCGGCCTCGCGCAGGCCCAACTCGTCCATCCGGGCCCGCATGCGGGGCGAGATGTAATGAGCCCCCTTCATCCCGGCCGGAACCGGGAGGCCCCGCACACTGGGCTCAACGAGCTTCGGCTCCTCATAACTTTGCTCGGTCTGGCGAAAGTGAAGGTTGGCATCCTCTTTCCTTTCCTCATTTCCCGGCCCCTTCTGCTCCCCCAACTGCGGAGCCCCGGTCCGCACAATCTCCTCTTCGGTCGCTTCCAGAATGCCGAGCAGACTCCCAACCGCATAGTCCTCGCCTTCCTCGGCCCGGATTTCTGTGACCACTCCCGCGCACAAGGTAGTCACGGCCATCGTTGCCTTGTTGGTTTCGACCTCGATGATCTCTTGGTCGGCGACCACGTCCTCGCCCACCGAGATCAGGAGACGCACAATGCGGGCTTCGGCGATGGACTCGCCCAGTTGAGGCATGATGATGGGAACCTGGGGCATGATGTCAAAGATTCAAAAGCTGGCGCAGACTCTGTGTGATCGACTCGGGAGTGGGCCGGTGGGAGGCCCACAAATCGGGATGATAGGGAATTGGAGTGTCCTTGGCATTCAAGCGCATCGGGGGCGCATCAAGAAGATGAAATCCTTCCGCCACCACCCGTGAGACCACCTCAGCGGTGACTCCACCCCACGGAAAGGCCTCCCCAAGAGCCAGTAAGCGGCCGGTTCGGGCCACCGAGGCAATCACGGTGTCCAGGTCGAGAGGCTTGATCGAGCGGAGGTCCACCACTTCGATTTCCCAACCCTCCTCGGACAAGCGATCGGCCGCCCGCACCGCCTCGTGAACCATGGCACTGTAGGTCACCACTGTGGCATGTTTCCCCGGACGGGTGATGCGTGCCACTCCGAGAGGCAAACCCTCCGGATCAATGGCCGCAGTCTTGAGCCAGCGGTAAAGAAACTTGTGTTCACAAAAGATCACCGGGTCATCGAGCGAGACGGATTCCTTCAAAAAATGATAGGCATCCGAAACAGTAGCTGGAGTCATGACAAGCAGCCCCGGGTAATGGCCATACAAGGTCTCGACCATTTGGCTGTGAAACGGTCCCGACCCGGGCGTCCCACCACAAGGAAGCCGCACCGTCAAGGGCACCGGCACCCCGGTCCGGTAAAAGTGCGTTCCGGCGTGGTTCACGATCTGATTGAAGGCGATCGAGGAAAAATCAGCAAACTGCATCTCTACGATCGGGCGCATCCCGCTGATCGCAGCCCCAATGGCCATCCCCACCATGGCATCTTCACTAATCGGGGAATCAAGAACCCGCTCGGGGAACTCCTCTTGCAAGCCCTTGGTGGCTTTGAACGCCCCCCCAAAAGCCCCAATGTCCTGCCCATAAAGAAACACATCATCGCGCTCCCGCAACAACTCAAGCTGGGCCTGATGGATGGCATCGATGTAGGTCACGCTCATGGTTCCATTCCTTCCCACGAATAAGCACGCCAATTGTCACGATAGGGATCGGGCCGAGGTTCGGTTTGGGCCTGCGCCACTGCCGCCTGCACCTCGCTCGCGGCCTCCTCACGCCACTGCTCGATTTCTTGTGCTCCGGCCAAACCGAGGGACACGACCTGCTCGATCCCGCGCTCGAGACAATCACGGCCCAGATCAGACGAACGGACTTTATCCGGGACATAGGATCCATCGTCATGCTCGCCGTGCCCGCAAAGGCGTAAAAGTTTCCCCACCACGATCTGCGGCCCCTCTCCTCTGCGGGCAGCTTCCACGGCTGCCAAGACCGTTTCGAGGCAGGCCAAGAGGTCGGTGGCATCCACCTCGGTTCCGGCCACGCCATACCCTTTGGCGCGGTCGACGAGGCTCTTGCAAGCAAACTGCCGAGATCGCGGGGTGGAATAGGCGAACTGGTTGTCGGCTACCAACACCACCATCGGAAGCCGCTCCACCGCTGCCAGATTCATCCCTTCATGGAAGGCTCCGGTCGAAGTCGCCCCGTCACCGACACTGGTCGCCCCGACCACTCCGTCCAACTCCCCTTTGATTCGCCGGGCCACCAGCATCCCCGCCACCACCGAAACCGAGGCCCCAAGGTGACTGATCATGGCCAAGCGACGCTCCGCCGGTCGACCCCGGTGAATATTGCCGTCCCGTCCCTTCATCGGACCGAGGGCGGATCCGAGATAAGTTTGGGTAGCCTCGATCAAGGGTTCCCCGAAGGCGGTCCGTCCGGCCTGATCCCGGATCAACGGGGCAAAAATGTCGCGGTCTTGCTTCAGCGAGCACCCCAGCGAAGCAGAAAAGGCCTCCTGCCCGGTCCCCAGATAAACACCCCCGACGATCTTGCCGGCCTTGTAGAGACTCGAAAGTTTGCTCTCGAGGGTGCGCGAGAGGATCATGTTCCGTAGAGTCCGCCGGATCAAATCACCCTGCTCCCGCACAAAACTCGAGGGAGCTGCGGATGGGGAAAGTGAAGGTGGTTCCATGAGGATGGTGCGGAAAAGAGCGTTAAAGTTCCTGTTCGATCGCTTTGATTTCGAGAAAGAGATTGTTCCACCGCTTCATCCGCGGTTCGAGGAGCATTTTTTGATCTGCAATCCGCCTGCGGACAATCTCGAAAAGTCCTCCATACTCAAGATAGAATTCGCGGACCCCGTCCTTGTAGTCCTCGGCCAGCGAATCAGTGAAGGGTTGGCGTAAATCCTCGATGCGCTCAATGAAGTCCCGGCAGAGAAGGTGACGGGACTTCTTGACGAAGATCCAGGTCACCCCGAGGACCAGCACCGCCGTCCCGATCCCGGTGAGGGCCCACGTCCGCAAGCCAAACCCACCCAGTAGCCCCGCCACCGTCAGGACCAACAGGACTGCGGTCAGATACCTTCGGAGGACTCGGCGGCGCTCTTCGAGCTGGTCGTCGAGGATATTGCGCAACTTGAGCTGGGCCACCGATTGTTTTGCCGATTCACCCAGCCGCTCCACAAAGCGATCCCGGGTCCCTGCTAAATTCTCAGTTTCCCGTTCAAAATTGGGAGGGCTCACCGCGAGATTCTCTCGGATCCTCGGCTCCACCGTCTCCCAGTGGGCTTGGCAGCTCTGCACCAACTTCTCGCCATCTTTTTCGGCCTGCTCCGCGATGGAGTCCCGGACCGCTTCGGTGAGATTGTGCTCGA